>NZ_CAWPKW010000309.1:0-35130 GCF_963888615.1 Brasilonema octagenarum UFV-OR1
ATTAGGACATGAACTAATGAGAAAATACGGGCATCACGAGATTTTCAACCCTGTTAAGCGTTAAGCGTTAAGCGTTATAAGTTTATGTTTGAAGAAGTCATGATCGTGATACCCTCTTGAGCAAGTCACTCAACAAACCACCTAACCCTTCTTTGTCATTTATTCTTGTTTTCTTTAATAATATGAAGAATTGATGGTATTAAAGAAACAACAACAATTAATCCAATAATTGGTAACAAATACTTATCTAGCTGTTCAGCTGGTAGAGAATTTCCTAATAAAAATCCTAACAGAGTTATACCGAATGTCCAAAGAAATCCACCAATCAAGTTATAGAACATAAAAGTGCGATAATCCATGCTACCAACGCCAGCAATAATCGGCGCAAAAGTCCGCACTATTGGAACAAATCGAGCTAATATAAGCGTTTTCTTACCATGTTTGTGATAAAATTCGGTCGTTGTGACCAAATGTTTTTTATGAAATAACCGTGAATCTTCTTTTTGAAAGAGCCTACGACCAAATCTGTATCCAGTTGCATAACCGACATTATCACCAAGCACTGCAGCAAGAAAAGCGCCAATGATCAGAACCCAGATGTTAAGTAGTCCCTGAGATGCTACAAATCCAGCAGTAAACAGCAAACTATCTCCTGGTAGAAAAAAGCCAATCAGTAAGCCAGACTCTGCAAATACAATTGCCCATACTCCAAAGTAGCCTAAAGACTTTATTGTTTCTGCTAAATCAAAATGCATAGAACATCCTCTAAATCAATAACTTATTTAACACAAAATTCAGAGGAATATCAGAATTTTTTTTGGCTGTCACGCATTTGCAGGTCAAGCATCTGGTAATTGCTCCTCTAGTAGCCGTAAAGGTAAATATAGATAGCCCCCAGCTGTTGCTAGCATAGTGAGCATTCCCATCACAACAAACAACAAACCAATGCCGTGTCCTCGCCCCACGCCGATAATCCGTCCTATGCTTCCAGCCAATGGTCCAGAGACAGCAAGCAACGGCTCGAAGACTTGATCGACTAATGGTCCTGCAATCAGATAGGCAAGCGGTAGGGATGCCAAAGCGAGCATACTTCGCACAGCAAACACTCGTCCCTGGACAGCAGGTGCAACTTTGCTCTGCCAGATGGCTTGATCGCAGCCATTGATCATCGACACCCCAAAATAGTATATAAAGGCAGCAGCAAAGAAGACCGGGACAGATGGCATAAGCCCCGCAAGTAGTATAGACAGCCCACCTGATAGTGTAAAGCCGAACACACTAAGGATGCGCTTCTTTGGTCCGCCCCAAGCACTCATCACCAGACCACCAACCAACATCCCGCTTCCACCAATTGACAGCACAGTGCCAAGTACAGTAGCCGAAGCAAAAGCTAGTACCAGTGGTGTAACTAGTACACTGACAACTCCTATGAAGAAATTAATGACAGCAAAGAAAATTAACAGTCCAAGTAGTCCGGGACGAGCAGTAATGTATGTCCATCCATAAGTAAACTCCCGCAGTCGCCAACTCTGCCTCACTTCATCCTCTGGGGTAGTTTTCGGCTTAGGAAATCGGACGAGCAGCAGCGTTACCAGAGAAAAAAGGAAACTAACGCAGTCAATCAGGATTACACCCTGAATCTGAATAGTGACAACCAGCGCACCTGCTAACATCGGTGAGAGCAGCCGTGAAGCTGCCTCTGCAAGTTGCACCATACCATTGGCACGACCAAGGTGTTGCTTTGGGACAAGCATCGTAGTTGCAGCAGCATAAGCTGGCCATTGGAAAGCGCTAAAGATTGAACTGACTGCTACAGCCACGTAGATGTGCCAGACTTCAAGCTTACCAGAAAAGAGCAACAGCGCAATAGCTAGGGTACTCAGCCCTGCTCCTGCATCGCTGAGTATCATGCAAGAGCGTCGGTTCCACCGATCTACAAGCACACCAACCACTGGTGAGATCAAGATGCTCGGGAGCATAGCAAACAGAGAAATGAGTGCAAATTGCGTGACTGAGCCAGTATTCTGGTATACCCAGACACCTAGAGCAAATCGAGTCAGCCCAGAGCCAATCAGTGAAATAAGCTGCCCAAACCAGATAAGGGTAAATACTCGCATTCTAGATATGTGGGTGATTCAGGAAACCACTACGAGTGAAGTAACAAAAGTAGCTAGATAAAAGCTTGTCATCTATCGCAGGACAGATAATAGAAGTATCTGCCAACTTATCAAGTGTGTTTTTGCAATCGAACTGTGTCATTCTTGATTGAGAAAGATTTTCTTCGATGGATATCTGATTTTTAGATCTATTTTCAGGAAATAAAGGCAAAAGGGAATACAACGTGGGATCTGGAGAATATTTTGCAGCAGTTATCAACTCCTGTCGCCATTCATCATACGCAACTAGTCGTAGTGGATAGCCATAAGAACATACCAACTTGATCAGTTCTTCCAGTTTAATTGGGTGAGGATTGAGCAAGTGAAAAACTTCCTCAATGGATTCTTTTTGCTGAGATAAATAAATGATGGCTTGACTTACGTAGTCTACAGGTGTCATGTCCACCAAACCATCCATTTTTGGCACACTACCAAGCTGAATACAGCACTTAATCATGCTGCACATAAAATCATTTGTGTTCCAGATCCCTGTTTTGCTGTTTCCTGTTATCCTTCCCAGTCGGTGGATAGTTACAGGAAGTCCTCTAGAACGTGCGATCGCTACTAATTTTTCCGCCACCCATTTACTTTGAGCATAGCCACTTTGGAGAATTCCATCATGTTCCAAACAGTCTTGTTCGCGAAATACTTGTACGTCAGAATCGCTCTGTGCGGGAAAAACAGAAAGGGTAGAAACGTAATGCACAGGTTTGACTTTGATTAAACTTGCCAATCTCAAAACTTCTTGCGTTCCGAGAACATTAGCCGCCTTCAGCTGCTCGTATGGATAAACAAAATTAACTAAAGCACCATTGTGATAAATAACATCTATCTTATTTGCTAGTAGTAGAAATTGTTCTTCAGAAAGTCCAAAAAATGCCTGAGATAAATCTCCCATCATCGGGATGATTCTGGAACTGAAATGTTCGTTCCCAAGTGAATACATTTCCAAGTTTTTGCAGAGCTTATTTTTGCCTTCTTCAGCATTAGCAGCACGTACCAAACAGTAGATATCTGCTTGAGTTTTTTGGAGAAGTTCATCAAGTAAAAAAGCTCCCAAAAAACCTGTAGCTCCGGTTAAGAAGATATTAGCAGGCTCAGTTGTATACTCCCTTTGAATAGCTTCAGGACGAATTGTGGGATCGAGAACAGCTTCGACTTTCAGCTGTGCAACAGTTTTCCCGCCACTAGTATCAGAACCTGTGTTTTGAACCCTCTCAATACTTTCGGCTAGGCTGGCTACGGTAGGCATTTCAAACAAACTACGCAAGGGTAGCTCTACTTGAAAAGTTTCTCGCACTCGAAAAATTAGCTGAGTTAGTAGTAAGGAATGACCACCTAAATCAAAAAAGTTATCATTAATACTAACTTGTTCCAGACCAAGTAACTCAGACCAAATTATCGCTAACTGTTCCTCAGTTGATGTACGTGGCGCTACGTAAATTGTGGTATGATCACAGCTGGTTTGCTCAGCTATTGGTAGCGCTGTGCGGTCTACTTTGCCGTTAGGAGTGAGTGGTAGTGCTTCTAGCATCATAAAGACTTTTGGCAGCATATATTCGGGCAACTTATCCCTGAGAAAGCGGCGTAGTTCACTGCTCTTCGGAAATGGCTTTTGCTTTGGAACCACATAAGCCACTAAGTATTGGTTGCCCGTAGCGTCTTGTTGAGCTATGACTACAGTTTCTTTAACCTCTGAGTGTTGCGTCAGTACCACTTCAATTTCTCCAAGTTCGATGCGGAAGCCGCGCACCTTCACCTGATTATCAATGCGATCGAGAAACTCAATGTTACCGTCTCTTAGATAACGCACTAAATCCCCAGTCTTGTAAAGGCGATTAAATTTTAGATTTTGTATCTCCTGCCCAGACGCTGAGTCCTTCGGGCATATTTTGAATTTTGAATTGTTAAAGGGGTTAGGAATAAATTTTTCTTCAGTTAAGTCTGGGCGATTCAAGTAACCTCGTGCTAAACCAACACCGCCAATGTAGAGTTCACCCTGGATGCCAATGGGGACTGGCTGTAGGTTTTTATCCAGCACGTACACTTGAACATTACGAATAGGCTTGCCAATGGGTACTCCTGACAATGTAATATCTGAAGAAAAGCTAGCTTTTGGTAACTTGTAAATTGTGGTTACTACAGTTGCCTCTGTAGGACCGTATCCGTTGAATAACTGCGGGTAGTCACTTACATACTTTTGCCACATTTTTACTCGTTCTGGAAGTACCCGTTCTCCCCCAATAATTACCAAACGTAATGATTCAGGTAGTTTTAGCTGTGTCGTTGTTAATTCAAAAGTCAGATGATGCCAGTATGCTGTGGGTAAATCTAATACCGTTATTTCCCATCCCCGACATTGTTTGAGGAAATTAGGTATATCAATTAACATCTGTTCGTTACGTAGTATTAGCGTACCACCAGAGAGCAGGCAAGGATAAATTTCTTCGACTGCCGTATCGAAACTGATAGAGGCAAACTGTAGTATGCGATCGCATTCGGTAAGCCCATATTCAACAATTGCCGCCTCAGTGAAATTCCTTAAAGACTGATGTTGAATCATCACTCCTTTTGGTTTGCCTGTAGAACCTGATGTGTAAATGACATATGCTAAATTTTCCGGTGTAGCATCACTGACGAGATTCTCTTCACTCTCGTGAGAAATGACTTCCCAGTCTGTATCCAAGCAAACTACATGCAGTCCATCAAACTTTTTTTCTACCAGCAAATGCTTCTGAGTCAAGAGGATTGGCACTTGTGAATCTGATAACATCCAACTCAAGCGCTCTTGGGGATAAGTGGGATCTAAGGGTACATAAGCCCCACCAGCTTTGAGGATGCCCAACAAAGCGATCACCATCTCTGGTGATCGCTCTACACAAATGCCCACCAGCACCTCTGGTCCCACACCAAGTGAATGCAAGTAACGCGCTAGCTGATTTGCCTTGGCGTTCAGTTCCCGGTATGTTAACTGTTGGTTTTCAAAAACGACTGCAACGGCATCCGGTGTCTGCTCTACTTGAGTTTCAAACAGTTCATGGATGCACAAGTCTTGCAAAATTTCTGTTTGTGTGCTATTCCACTTTACCAACAGAGTCTGCCGTTCTGCTTCTGTCAAAATTGACAAGTCACTGAGGCGCTGGTCGGGATTAACCACAATACTTTCGAGCAAAGTTTGGAAATGCCCCACCATTCTATTAATAGTGGCTGCTTCAAACAGGTCGGTGTTGTATTCTAGATTCCCGATCAGTCCCTGCTGTGTATCTGTCATAGATACAGACAAGTCAACCTTAGCTGTTTTGCTGTCAACCATCAGAGGACTCAGCGTAAGTTCTGGCAACCCCAAGGGTGGCATCGGTGCATTTTGCAGGACAAACATCACCTGAAACAGTGGTGTATGGCTGAGGCTGCGTTCAGGCTGTATTTCTTCTACCAGCTTCTCGAAGGGCAAGTCTTGATGGTCAAATGCCCCTGATGTTACTTCCTGTACTCGTAAAAGCAACTGCCGAAAACTGGGGTTATCTCCAAGGTCGGTACGCAGAACAAGGGTGTTAACGAAGAACCCAATCAATCCTTCGATTTCGGGGCGATTACGGTTAGCAGTAGGTGAACCGACTATGATGTCCCCTTCTCCTGTATAGCGGTAGAGTAATGTTTTGAATGCTGCCAGCAGAGTCATAAACAAGGTGATTCCTTCTTGCTGGCTAAGAAGCTTGAGCGCCTGCGATAAATCAGAGGACAATGAAAAAGACTGAGTTGCACCTTGAAAATTCTGGACTGCCAATCTCGGACGGTCTGTGGGCAATTCCAGAACAGGCAAAGAACCTGCTAGCTGTTGTTTCCAGTAGTCCAAATGAGTCTTCAGTACCCTTTGTTGCAACCACTGCCTCTGCCAGATAGCATAGTCAGCGTACTGTATGGGCAGTTCGGGAAGTTGCGAAGCAGTCCCGGTAGAAAAGGCTTTGTAGAGTGCTGTCAGTTCTCGGATGAAAACCCCAAGCGACCAACCAACAAAGATAATATGGTGTAGTGTCAGCAATAGGACATATTCTTGCTCGCCTAATTGTAGCAAGGTAACAAGCAGTAACGGATCGCGTGCCAGGTCAAAAGGATGTTCTGCTTTCTGGGTAATCAGTCGCTGGACTTCAGCAGCGCGGTCTACTTCTGACCATTTGCTCAGGTTGATCGCAGCTATGACTATTGATCGGCTTTTGGCAATGACTTGTACCGGACTCCCATCCACCGTGGTAAAGTTAGTACGCAGTATTTCATGGCGAGTGACGATAGTCTCAAAAGCCTGTTGCAGAGCTTTTACCCTCAAATTCCCACTTATCCGCAACCCATAGGTCATGTTATATACTGGGCTATTCGGCTCTAGCTGATGCAAAAACCACAGTCGCTGCTGGGCAAAAGATGTAGGAAAAACAAACAGTTCCTCTGTCATTGTGCTTTTACAAGTCCTTGTTGTGAATTTCAGACACCATCGGTAGTGCTGTCCATTGATGCCTGCATACGGTATTGCTCACGAGACACTGGTCGTATTGCGGGTATCCGCAGTTCTTCAGCCGTCTTAATAAGTTGGGAAAGTTCGTAAATTGTCGGATTTTGGGTAAACTCTTGCAAAGAGAAACTTAATCCTCGGTCATTGGCTCTGGATAATACTTGAATACTGCGCAGAGAATCTCCTCCCAGCTTTAAGAAGTTGTCGTGAATGCCCACTTGTTCTACACCAAGAACTTCTGACCAAATCTCTGCTAGTGCTACTTCGATTGGAGTGCTAGGTGGGACAAATGCTGCTTCCAGATTTGGTCTTTCTTGGTCGGGGATGGGAAGCGCTTGACGATCTACCTTACCATTGGGTGTCAGTGGTAGCGCCTTCAGCATCACGAACACTGAAGGCAGCATATACTCTGGCAAGCGATTTTTCAAGAAGCTACGTAAGTCATCAACTGTGGGTATTTGCTCCTTTTCTGGGACAATATAAGCTACTAAACGCCGATGAGTGTGGATATCTTCTTGGGCGACGACTATCGCTTCTTGCACAGCCGAGTGTTGATTTAGAACAGCTTCAATTTCAGTGATCTCAATGCGGTACCCTCGAATCTTGACCTGCTGATCGAGACGACCGAGAAACTTAATGTTTCCATCCGGGAGGTAACGCCCTAAATCCCCAGTTTTGTAGAGGCGTGCGTTTGGTTCATCGCTAAACGGATTGGGAATGAACTTTTGGGCAGTTAGTTCAGGACGGTTAAGATAGCCCTTAGCCAGACCGAAACCACCAATATGTACCTCACCCGATACACCAATGGGTACTGGTTGGAGATGAGAATCCAATAAATAAATCTGGGTGTTAGCAATTGGGCGACCAATTGGCACAGGATTTTTCAAATCATGATTTTGACAATTGTATACACTGCTCCAAACCGTTGCTTCTGTTGGACCATACTCATTAAATAAAGATGTCTGGGGTAGTAATTCACGGTGTTGCTTAACAAGCTCTTTTGGACAGGATTCTCCAGCGACAATTACGGTTTGCAGGCTAATTAGTTGCTGTGGTTGGGCTTGCTCTAAAATCAGCTTATAGAGAGATGGCAGACATAATAAATGAGAAATTTGTTGTTGAGCGATCGCCTCTATAATCTGTTTAATATCTAGTTGCCAATTTTCTGGTAAAACGGAAACAAAACCACCTTGACAAAGTGTCCAAAAAATGCAGGCAACAGAACTATCGAAAGCAAAAGGTGAAGTTAACAAAAAGCCTGTTACAGGTTGATCGTAGTAACAGATGCGAGCAGTTGTGGAGTGAACTAAGTTTTGATGCGTAACCTGCACTCCTTTGGGTTGTCCTGTAGATCCAGAAGTATAAATTAAGTAGACCAGGTTATCAGGAATGACTTCTGTTTTAGGATTCTCATCACTTTCTTGGGTAATTGCATCCCAAAGAGTATCTAAGCAAAGTACTTGCGCCCCAATATCCGGTAACTTTTTCACCAACTGTTCTTGAGTTAATACTACTGACACCTGAGAATCTTCCAGCATATAAGCCAGTCGCTGATTTGGATAAGTTGGATCAATTGGTACATACGCTCCTCCAGCTTTGAGAATAGCTAGTATACCTACCAGCATTTCCCAAGAACGTTCTACGCAAATCGCTACTAATACATCCGATCCAACTCCCAAAGCCTGAAGATGGTGTGCTAGTTGATTGGCTCTGGTGTTCAGTTCTTGGTAAGTGATTTGCTGCTTTTTAAACACCACAGCTACGTTTTCCGGGGTACGTTCTGCCTGTTCCTCAATTAATTGGTGGATACACTTGTCGTTAATATAATCTCTTCTTGTATTGTTAAATTCAACGAGCAGTTGTTGTCGCTCAACATCACTAATCAATTGTTCTGGATTGTTAACAATACTCTGTGTCAAAGCTGCCAGTGTAGTGTTGGGATCGGCAACTATATTATTCAGCAGTGCTGCGACATGACTCAGCATTCTAGTTACCGTTACGGTGCTGAAGTGGCGTAAGTCATAAAATATATTCAACGATAACTGCGACCAAGGTTTAACTAAGAAAACAAGAGGATAGTTAGAGTTAATAACAGAACGAACATTGTCAATCCTCAAGTTTCCTGTAGGTAAGCTAGAGATATTTACTGAGGAGTTTTCAAATACCAAAATACTCTCAAATAAAGGCATCCCTGGGGGTACTTCACTCCAATTCTGGATTTGGACTAGAGGAGTACACTCGTATTTACGTATATTCAGCTGCTGGAACTGAAGTTCTTTTAACCAAGACAGGAGCGAAGCTTCACCAGACACGAGTAAGCGCGTTGGTAGGGTGTTGATAAAGACTCCCACCATAGAGGAAACCCCTGGTAGGGTGGGCGGACGACCAGATACAACAGTTCCGTAAACGACATCTGCTTCACCACTGTAATAACTCAACAGTAAAGCCCAAACCCCTTGTACCAAGGTGTTGAGCGTCAAATGGTGTTGTTGCGCTAAAGACTTGAGTGCTTCTGTGGTTGCTTGCGACAGCTGGACTTGTTGTTGACTGAAACCTTGGTGCTGATCAAGGGAGTCATTGGCTATCCAGTCTCCTACTAAAGGAGTTGGTGTTGTGAAGCCCTGAAGAACTTTTCGCCAGAAGACCTCAGCCTCCGATAAATCCTGCTGCTTCAGCCAAGCAATGTAGTCCCGATAGAGACGGCTTGGTTGCAATTGGAGAATTTGATTTTGGCAAAGCGCCTCGTAGACGCAAAAAAATTCCTTGAGGATGGTGTTAACACACCACGCATCCAGTACCAAGTGACAAATACTCCAGATAAATTGGTAAGTGTCCACATTAGTCTGGATTAAAATGAGCCGCATTAAGGGTGGTTTAGCAAGCTCAAAGCTATGTTTGCGGTCTGCTTCCAGGTAAATTTGTAGTTGCGCTTCCTGCTCAGCAGTTGAGAGCTTAAGCCAATCATACTGCTGTATCGATAGTTTAGCTTGTCGGTGTACTATTTGAACTGGTTGATTCAGACCTTGCCATACAAAAGCAGTTCTCAAACTCGGATGTCGGTCTACTATTTGCTGCCAAGCCTGCTCAAAAGCTGCGATATTGAGAGTGCCATGCAAGGTACATAGCGTCTGCTCAAAATACATCCTGGAATCTGGAGCAGAGAGGATGTGAAACAGCATACCCTGTTGGGTAGGTGAGAGTGTGTAGATGTCCTCTATATTTTTAGCTTCCATATCTAGGGATTTCTGTGTTGTTCATAAAAAGCTTATTTAGTTCTTCTTGAGTTAACTCAGCTTCTGGAAAATCTGAGGGTGTGAAGCTTGGCGTATCAGTGGACGAAAAATGAGTGATTGGCGATGCGGGCGTTAAGCTTCGCTTATCGCCAAAGGCGTATCGCTCTTGTTCCTGTGAAACCGAAATTGTCTCCACCACCATTGCTAATTCTGCAATTGTCAGATGTTCAAATAGCTGATTGATACTGAATTTCAACCCCGCTTCATAAGCTTTAGCCACAACTTGAATGCTCTGAATCGAATCACCTCCCAACTCTAAAAAGTTGTCGTGGATACCCAAGGGCTTAATTCCCAAAACCTGACTCCAGATTGTGGCTAGCGCTTCTTCCACTGGCGTGCGGGCTGCTACGTAAGTTTGCTCTGCTGTGCTTTTTTCCTCCATCGACATTTCTTGGGATTGTACTTGCTCAGGTGCAGGCAAATGCCGACGATCAACCTTCCCACTGGGAGTTAATGGCAATTGTTCTAAGACAACAAAGGCACTAGGAATCATATATTCTGGTAACTTCTGCCGCAAGAAACCCCGCAGCTCATTGGTTGCAGGTGCAGTTTTTTGCTTTGGCACTACGTAGGCAACTAAGCGTTTGCTACCTGATTCTTCTTCTCGAAGTATGACCACCGCTTCCACAACAACAGGATGTTGGAGTAACAGTGCTTCTATCGCCGTTAGTTCGATACGATACCCCCTGAGCTTAACCTGATTATCGATTCGCCCCAAGAACTCTATGTTTCCATCTAGTAGGTAACGCGCTAAATCTCCAGTTTTGTATAGGCGTGCATTCGGTTCCTCACTAAACGGATCAGCTATGAACTTTTGGGCAGTTAGCTCAGGTTGGTTAAGATAGCCCCTAGCCAGACCGAAACCACCAATATGCAGTTCACCAGGCACTCCAATTGGTACTGGTTGGAGGTGAGAATCCAGTAAATATATCTGAGTGTTAGCAATTGGGCGACCAATTGGCACAGGATTGTTCAAATCATGATTTTGACAATTGTAGACACTGCTCCAAACTGTTGCTTCTGTTGGACCATACTCATTAAATAAGGATGTATGGGGCAAGCTTAGGCGATGACGTTCCACTAACTCTGTGGAACAAGATTCCCCGGCAACAATGACACTGTGCAACCAGACAAGTAGATCCGGGTCTATAGTAACAAGTAGAGTACTGTAAAGTGAGGGAACACTCAACCAGTGTGAAACCTGATGTTGGGCAATCAGCTTGGTTAATTGCCAAATATCTCTCTGGGAACCCTCTCTTAACAGCACAAGTTTACCTCCTTGACATAAAGTCCAAAATATGCAACCAACTGAGCTATCAAAAGCGAAGGAGGGAATTAATAAGAAACTGGTAACGGGTTCTGGGTAATAAGCAATCCGCGCTCTTGTGGAGTGGACTAAGTTTTGCTGGGTAACGAGTACTCCCTTCGGTTGACCAGTGGAACCTGAGGTGTAGATGATGTAAGCTAGGTTTTCTAATGTGCTTGTAATGCTGGGGTTTTCTGGACTTTCCGGCGCTATGATGTGCCAATCTGAGTCTAGACAGACAGTCTGGGCGGTGTGTGCAGGTAAGTCTGCTACTAGCCGTGCCTGAGTCAGCAGGACTGGCACCTGAGCATCTTGCAGCATAAAAGCCAGGTTTTCTCGGGGATATGTTGGATCTATGGGTACGTAAGCTCCTCCTGCTTTGAGAATTCTTAAAATTCCCACAATCATGTCCAAGGAACGCTCGACACAGAGAGCCACCGGCACATCGGGGACTACTCCTAGACGCTGCAAATAATGGGCAAGGGCATTCGCTCGATGATTTAGCTGTTGGTAACTGAGTTGCTCACCTTCAAAGACGATGGCGATCGCATTAGGATTTTGTGCTGCCATAGCCTCAAAGTGTTGATGGATACAGCAATCTTGGGGATATTGGGTGGCGGTGTGATTCCACTCCACGAGCAACATCTGCCGTTGGCGATCGCCCAAAAGACATTGAGACTCATAACGTGCAAACGGCTGTACAGACATTGCTGTTAGCGTTTCAATAAAATAACTGCCAATAGTCTCTAACTGGGCATGGCTGATCTGTGTCAAGTCACACTCTAAATCGAGTTGTATGCAGTCTGAGGCATGATTGAGATTAAACTCAGACCGTAATGTAAAATGAGTTTCACCAAAACCCCTCGCCCCTAAAATTTCCAAATCTTGGAAAGTTTGCAAACTCTCATAAACATGAAAGTGAGTGTAGTTAAAGACAGTTTCCACCAAGGGCTGTAGAGCCTGACGCCCGACAAGTTGGTGTAAATCTGCGTAGGGATAACGCCTGAAGGGTAACAACTCTCGTTCAGCTACAAAGACCTGCTGCACCAACTCTAGCCAAGTTCCCCCCGTCAGTTGCAAACGGAAAGGAACTGTGTTCAAATGGATACCAAGGGTCTTTTCTCCGTCAGTTTCTTCCAAGCGTCCATTAGACTCCAGTCCTGTGAGGACATCACTCTCGCCACTTAACAAACTCATCACTCTGAGGTGTGCAGCAAGCAAGACGTTTTTGAGGGGAACTTCTGCTAACCGAGCCAGTTTTTGCAATTTCTCGGAAAGCTCAGGAGAAATCGGGACATCCAAAAACCCAATTTTCGGTTTATCTGTGGTGCGGTGAGTCACTACCCAACGGGCTAGTTTTGTGGTGACGCAATCTGCTAATTTTTGCATCCAAAAGTTTTGAGAGTCAGGCGATCGCAATGTTGAACGCTCTTTGGCAACAAAATCTCGATAAGCAATAGTTGGGGGTGGTTCAATGACTTCACCTTTACCATTCAGCAGGGCATGATAATGGTGTAGCAATTCTGTCAGCAAACAAGCTTTGCTCCAGCCGTCAAGAATAGAAGTGTGACAACTAAAGGTGAGATAAAATGACTGATTCGTGAGGCGATGAATAAAAAAGCGAATAAATGGCGGACAAGACCAGTCAAAATTTCGTCTTTTTTCAGCTTTTATCCAGATGGAAAGTGCTTGTTGTTGTTGCTCTGGTGATAAATCGCGCAAGTCCTCGACTTGAAAGGGAGCAGTGACTTGTTGATGAACTAACTGTAGGGGTTCGCTAAAGTTGGTCAGATCAAATGATGTTCGCAGGATGGGATGACGCTCCACAACCTGCTGTACAGCTTTTTGAAACAGTTGAATGTCTAGACGAACTTGCAAATTGTACAGGAAAATGTCATGGTACATTGGCTCCTCAGGCATAGACTGAGTGTGAAAAATTACCCCAGCCTGAACCCTAGCCAAAGGATAAGCATCTTCTACGCCTTGGGGTAGAAGATGCCGTTCTGCGTGAGAAATCAGGCTAAATGGCTCTGTTTTCTGAGTAACTAAACCACTGGGTTCGACAAAGGTAATTTCTTGTGCCAGAGATTCGATGGTTTGATGCTGGAAAATTTGTGCCAAGGAGAAGCTTAAACCTTTTGCAGTGGCTTTAGCTAACACTTGAATGCTACGAATCGAATCCCCTCCCAACTCAAAAAAGTTGTCGTGAATGCCCACCTGTTCAATGTCCAACACCTCTGCCCAAACCTCTGCCAATGTCTGCTCTTGTGGAGTGCGAGGTGCGACAAAAGCTTTTTCTAACTCCGGTCTAGCTTTTCCAGGAGCTGGTAGCATTCGCCTGTCTACCTTACCATTGGGAGCCAAAGGAAGTGCATCCAGCATGACGAAAGCCGCAGGAACCATGTAATCGGGGAGCTGCTCTAAGAGAAAACGACGCAGTTCGGTAGTTGTGGGTGCTGGCTGATGACGGGTGACGCAATAAGCAACTAATTGCTGGTTCCTAGAGTCTGCCCGAGATGCAGCTAATTCTCCCTTGAGTAAGCGACGCAAACCAGTAATTGTTGATGAATTTTCTACGTCAACCAGTGGTGTGAAATCTCGGTGTTGTTCCCTCCTCTCAATTTCTCTCATCAAGACAACAACCTCGCGCAATGCTGGGTGTTGACTCAATACCGCTTCAATCTCTCCTAACTCAATGCGGAACCCTCGCAACTTAACTTGATCGTCGAGTCGTCCCAGATACTCAATGTTGCCATCAGGAAGGTAACGCGCCAAATCCCCAGTTTTATAAAGGCGTGTCCCAAGCTTATCACTAAAGGGATTGGGAATAAATTTCAGAGCTGTTAGTTCTGGCTGGTGAAGATAACCCCTAGCTAAACCCACACCGCCAATGTGTAGTTCCCCCGGTACGCCAACAGGCACTGGTTGCAAGTGATTATCTAGCAGATAAATTTGCGTATTGGCAATGGGGCGACCAATGGGGACAGTGTATTTAGGATTCTCACGCTCACAAGCCCAAAATGTGACATCAATAGCTGCTTCCGTTGGTCCGTATAAATTGTGGAGGTCTGCATCCAAACGCGCAAAAAATTGTTCTTGTAGTTTGAAAGGTAGTGCTTCCCCACTGCACATTACCTGCCTCAAGCAGTAACAAGTTTCCACACCAGGTTCCTCAAGAAACACTTGCAACATTGAAGGAACAAAATGTAGCGTGGTGATTTGCTGCTCTTTTATGATCTCAACGAGGTAAGCGCTATCTTGATGACCTCCTGGTCGAGCTACCACGCTTACTGCTCCGGTAGTCAAAGGCCAGAAGAATTCCCAAATCGAGACATCAAAGCTAAATGGTGTTTTTTGCAACACTCTATCTACTGTTGTCAGTTGATAGGTTTCCTGCATCCAGGAGAGACGATTGCAAATTCCTCCATGAGTGTTCATTACCCCCTTTGGTTTGCCAGTCGAGCCAGAGGTGTAAATGACATAAGCTAAATTATCAGTTGTCACCTGGCTAACTGGGTTGTCCACACTATCACTAGCCCGGGCCTCATTGTTTTTGTCCACCAAGACCACTTTTGCCCGATGCTCAGGCAAAGCTGTGAAAAATTTCTCTTGAGTCAACAACACTGAAACTTGGGCATCTTTCAGCATGAAAGCTAGACGTTCTTGAGGATAGCTGGGATCTAGAGGAACGTAAGCTCCTCCAGCCTTGAGAGTCGCTAAGATACTCACCACCATCTCTGGTGAACGCTCTAGGTAGATGCCAACCAACACCTCTGGCTCTACTCCCAAAGTTTGCAGATGGTGTGCTAACTGGTTTGCCCGTTGATTTAACTCAGTGTAGGTGAGTTGTTCTTGTTCAAATACCACCGCCACTGCATCTGGTGTCTGCTGTACCTGAGCCTCAAATTGTTGATGGAGACAGGTAGCATGAGCATAATTTACTTGAGTAGCATTCCACTCTACTAATAATTGTTGTTGTTCTAATTCGGTGAGGAGTGGTAGAAAACAGATGTGCTGCTGTGAGTCAGCGACGATACCTTCTAGTAAGGTCTGAAAATGACCAGCTATTCGCGCAATAGTGGCAGCATCAAATAAGTCTGTGTTGTATTGCCAAGAAGCAGATAGTGTTTCATCCACAAGAGCCATCATTAGAGTGAGGTCGAACTGAGCAATTCGCTGTTCGAGGGCTAGGGACTCTAACTCTAGTTCCCCTAGTTTTATCCTTGCTCCTGTTTCCCCTAAAGCAAAAGCTGTCAAACCTGACTCGTTGAGGAGGTGCGCTTTCTGCAAAACAAACATCACTTGAAATAGTGGCGAACGACTGGGGTCTCGCACTGGTTGTAGTTGCTCAATCAGTCGTGCGAAGGGGTAGTCCTGGTGATCAAAAGCATCCAGTACACAGGAACGTACTTGAGCGAGAAACTCATCAAAGGTGGGATTTCCTGATAGATTGGCTCGCAAAACTACCGGATTCACGAAGTAACCCACCAGTCCTGCCACATCAGTTCGACTTCTGCCTGTTGTCGGGGAACCCACTAGTAGGTCTTCTTGACCTGTTTCGCGGTAAAGTAGCACTTGAAAGGCTGCTAGCATTGTCATGTAGAGAGTAACTCCACGTTTGCGGCTAAAATCTTGTAGCTTTTGAGTTAGTTCTGCACTCAGCTTGCAACCTAGAGAAGCCCCTCGATAGGTTTGAATGGCGGGACGTGGACGGTCAGTTGGCAAATTTAATACAGGTAACTCTCCTGCCAACTGCTTTTGCCAGTAGCGCCACAGCCGCTCACCTTCTGGACTTGCTAGCATTTTCGCCTGTTCCCGCACATAGTCGGTGTACTGCCAGAGCAAAGGAGGCAGGGTGACAGGTGTATTATTCTTTTGGGCTTGGTACAGTGTTCCCAACTCATCCACCAGCACGGTGAGGCTCCAGAAGTCTGCTACGATGTGGTGGACAACCAGCAGAAGAATGTGTTCTTGGGGTGAGCGAGTGAACAGACTCACTCGCATTAGGGGACTCTGCTCAAGATTGAAGGGACGGTACGCTTCTTTTAGCAGGCGATAGCTCAGAAATTCCTCATCCCATGTTGCTGCATCTTCCTGTTGAAACCACACCTCTACATGCTTGTGGACTTGCTGCATAGGTTGTCCGTCGGCATTTCTGAAAGTTGTACACAGCGAAGAATGGCGTTCTACTAAAGTCTGAAATGCTCGGTGCAAGGCGGCAATATCAAGTTCACCACAAATACGCACAGCATTGGCAATATTGTAAGCAGGACTCTCTGGTGCTAGTTGGTGTAAAAAGTACAGAGCTTGTTGACCGTAGGAAAGGGGATACTCAGTGATAGTTTCTTTAGCCGAGGCTGGATCACTTTTTGGTGCAGAAGCAACATTAGTTAATTGGGCAAGTACTGCGGTTGCTAATTGGTTGATACTGGAACTCCCCAGAAAGCTAGTCATCGGTAAGACTACACCCAAGTTAGTTTCAATGGTGTGCTGGAGTTCTATCGCCATTAAGGAATCGAGTCCCAGAGTGTTTAAGGGTTGCTGTGGGTTGACGAGTGAGGGGATTATTTTGAGAACCTGAGCGACTTGCTGCTGAAGATAACACGTTAACTGTAACTGACGCTCTTGTGGCTCTAATGCCAGGACTGCTGAATAAGTGAGGCTGGCTGTACTGACTGTAGTATGAGATTCTTCTAAAATGCTGCTGGCGACACTCTCCAAACTTCCCGCCAAAAAACTAGTTCGACAAGCATGGCGCTGAACCTTGCCACTAGAAGTTTTGGGGATACTCCCTGGTTTGAGCAGCAACAGTGCATAAACTTGCAGTTCATGTTCTTCTGTTACTGCTTGACGGATAGTTGCAATGACTTCCTCAGTCGCCAAATTCCGCAGGAAACTACGCTTAACTTCTTGGGCAATAACTAATCTCTCTTCGCCGCCAACATCAATTGCAAACGCTGCACTACCGCCTTGTTGCAGTGCTGGGTGGCTCTGCGCTACTGTCAGTTCAATGTCTTGAGGATAGTAGTTGCGTCCTCGGATAATAATTAGGTCTTTGAGTCGGCCAGTGACGAACAACTCACCATCTTTTAAAAATCCTAGATCCCCAGTACGTAAAAATGGGCCTTCACCTGTGTTTGCAAAATATGCTTGAAAGGTTTGCTCAGTCTGCTCTTGTCGATTCCAATAACCCTGAGCTACGCTGGCTCCAGATACCCAAATTTCTCCAATCTGTTCCGAAGTACATTGCTTGAGTGATTGTGGGTCAACAATTGCAATTTTCGTATCGAGCCATGAACGCCCACACCCTACTATGTGTCTAACTCTTTGATTATCGACTTGACTGCTGACGACTCGATTTTGTTTGAGTGCCTCTGCATCGATCGCACAATAAATTGGCTCATCTTTCACTAATCCTCCTGAAACCATCAGAGTAGTTTCAGCCATACCGTAACAGGGATAGAAGAAATTGCTACGGAAGCCATAGGGTTTGAAGGTAGATGCAAATTGCTCTAGAGTTTCTTTGCGAACTGGCTCAGCACCGTTGTAAGCACTAGACCAACTACTCAAATCAAGAGTTTCTCGTTGTTGGGGAGTCGTCTTGCTTACACAAAGGTCATAACCGAAGTTAGGACCGCCGCAATGAGTTGCCTGATAGTGGGAAATTGCCTTGAGCCATCGAATTGGTTGCTGAACAAAGGATGCTGGCGGCATTAAGACCCCTAGAAAACCTGTATACAAGGGTTGAATAACGCCGTCGAGCAATCCCATGTCATGAAAACTAGGTAACCAACTGACAGATACACTCTCAGATGTGAGTTCAAAAGCTGTCTTGATATACTCCGAGTTATGCAACAAATTCCCATGACTCACCATCACCCCTTTTGGTGTACCTGTAGAGCCTGAGGTGTATTGGAGAAACGCTAGTGTGTTGCTGTTGACAGATGGCTCCTGCCATGCATGTACTAAGTCGCTAGCAATCATATTGTCGGTAGCCAGCAACCGCAAAGTTTGTAAATTTGGATATTGGGCAAATTGTTGCTCAATGTTGGACAAGACAGTTGTGGTGGTTAGTGCGATTGCTGAGCGTGCATCCGCCACAACAGCTTGGAGTCGGGACAATGATTGGTTAGCCCGGGGTGGATAAGCGGGGACTGCAACAACCCCAGCATACAAACACCCGAAGAACGCCGCGATGAATTCCAAACCAGGCGGGTATAGCAGCAAAGCACGCTCTCCACCAACGACTCCATAACTTTGAAGCAAGGCAGCAATGATCCTCGCTTGATAATCGAGTTCACCGTAGGTAAGACAAGGTCCTTCTACCTCAGAATCAATCACAAAAGAATATGCTTTCTGCTCGGGTTGCTGGAGTGCTCGACTTTGGAGAAGTTCAACCAATGTAGAAAACTTAGCTGGTAGCTCGAAAAGGTTTTTGCCCATTTGCACACCTGCTTACATCTTATATTTTATAAATTTTTGCATTAACAATTTTCAACTCAAGTCTGCTGTATGCAACTGAATTAATGGTTGAATACAGTTTAGAGAATCTCAGTGATTGCTTGATTTCTACAACAGTGGCTTTTCTTAGAAAAACTTTTCTTCAGATGTAAAAAATATACACCTAAAATTTCATTTGATGAGACAACAAAACTAGATTTTCTTGAGCCTAAAAACAAACCTACCTTATCAACTTAGTTCCAAAAAAATATGTGCAGAAATTCAACATTTCAGAAAAGGGATGAGTTACCCATCTTAAAAGCTATTTCCTTGACTAGTTATACGTCATAGAAGCAAACGCATAACAGGTATAACCAAAAGTTATTCTAAGATCAGGAGCTGATCATCATTTGGATAATTAGAGGGAGCCAAAAGCCTCGTAAGCTTTTACATTGCCATAATTATCTATGCTCACTGCTAAGTTTTCTGGGAGACAAACCCTCCAAAATTGTTTTGAAAAACTTTTCTGCAACTCTATCAACATATAAACATATAATAAACTTTTCATTCTTAGCAAGAATAATCTTATCAAAAAATATTATCAATAAGTATTGATTCATAAAAATTCTTTATTTACAAGTGTGTAACTCGACTGATGAAAAAAATTTCTTCAATCCCCCCGATTTTGGGAAATGAATCATTATGTCGCTTGCACCGTTCGGCGAAGCTACAACGACCGGCTCAGCACAAGTCAGTCGAGCCGCTGATCTCACCGTCGAAGCCATAGCCTCTTTTAATTTGAAGTAGAGGAAAGTTTGACCAAGTTTGACAACCTGTCGTTTGACTTATATGGCTAGCTCGTTGATGATAAGAATTGCTTTTGTGCAACTCGACAACAATTAAATATATAAACATGACGTACAAATAGAGTCTTCGCTGAACCACCAATCGATTGAGTTTGGGAAACTTGAAGCTGGTGTAGGTCAACGATTCAAGCCCTATCAGGAGACACTCATGTTTTTCTGCGAGGTTCATGTTTTTCTCTAAATGTTATAGCTGCGATATGTCATTCAAGTGTGAGGAATTAGGGTGAAACAACAGAAACTATCCACCTGGATATGGCTGTTTACAGCTGTATCAGTCTTAGGGGCTTCCCCAGCACGTGCTGATGTTGTAAATGTCAGTGCTGTGCAACACAAAATCGGGACAACAAATGCAGCAGCACCCATAAAAGACATTCCTCGACTGAGTGAGATTCAGCGTCCCCACACCAGTGTTAAGGACTGGTTGACGCAACAGACTCAACAGAATCAAGTTATACAAATCACAAGAGTGCGCCTTTCTCAAACTGCTAACGGTTTGGAAGTGATATTAGAAACTTCTACATCTGATAAACTGCAAGTCGCAATTAAGAGTGAAGGTAATAACTTCATTGCGGATATTCCTAATGCTCAACTGCAGCTAACAAGTGGTAGTTCTTTCCGTCAACAAAAGCCTGTTGCGGGAATTACTGAAGTAACGGTGACTAATATAGACGCAAGTAGTATCCGGGTAACAGCGACAGGTGAGGGAAGTGTACCAAAAGTTGAGTTGGACGACAGCAATGAAGGTTTAATTTTTGTTTTCACGCCGGTGATATCCTCTACACCACAAACAGCTAAACCTAGTAATGAAAAACCATCCCAGTCGAGTCAAGAAGCAATTGAACTCGTTGTGACGGGTGAACAACAAGGATATAGTGTACCTGATGCCACAACTGGAATCCGGACAGATAATATACCATTACGTGATATTCCCCAGTCTATTCAAGTCATTCCGCGTCAGGTGATTGAAGACCGAAATGTTGTGCGTCTTTCAGAACTCGCGGATAATGTCAGTGGTGTACAACCCGAGCGTGGATATGGAGGTTTGTCTTCATTAGGGTTTCGGGTGCGCGGTTTTCTAACCAATTTTGAAACTTTACGCAATGGCTTCCCAGATTACGGTTACTTCAGTCCGCGAGATGTAGCCAATATTGAGCGCGTGGAGATTCTCAAAGGTCCGGCGGCGGTGGTTTATGGCGGTAGTCCGACACAGTATGCAGGTGGAAGTGGTGTTGTCAACTCCATTACCAAAAAACCCTTATCACAGCCTTATTACAACGGAAATGTCACTTATGGAAGTTACGAGTTTTTGCGTCCGACTTTAGATATTAGTGGACCGCTTACAGACGACAAATCAGTTTTATATCGTTTGAATGTCGCCTACGAAAGTGCTGACAGTTTCCGTGATTTTGTGGAGTATGACAGCTTCTTTATTTCGCCTGTTTTAGAGTTGAAGATAAGCGATCGCACCAAACTCACCTTTGAATACGAACACCAAAAATACAACTATACTTTTGATAATGGTTTTCCCATTGAGCCAGAAGTTCTCAAACTTCCTCGTAGTCGATTTTTAGGAGAACCCAATTTTGCCAATGGTGAAGTCACCTCTAACTCGTTTACATATAACTTTGAACATCAATTCAGCAACAACTGGAAGTTCCGCCAAGGATTTAATATTCTCAGTGCTAATTTGAATGACGCAAAGCAGGTCTCTCCTGGTTCTTTGCAAGATGACCGCCGCACTCTAGACCGTACTTTCTACGCTTCCGATGAAGAACACAAAAATATCACGCTACAAAACGAAATTTCTGGCAAATTTTCTACTGGCTCTATTCGCCATAATGTTCTGTTTGGGGTAGATTTAGCCCGAAATGTATTTAACTACATTTTTGCCCCAGACCTCGAATTACCCATAGATATTTATAACCCGCAATATGGTGGAACTCCTATTCCTGTAGAGGATGGTTCTCCCTTTGGTCGAAAAATTGTTTCTGAGAATGTAGGTTTATTCGCACAGAATTTGATTGAGCTTCGACCGAATCTAAAATTGTTATTGGGTGGTCGCTTAGACTTTAACGATTACAGCACAAAAGACCGTGTGAGTGGCGATACTCTCAGCGAACAATCAAATACTCGTTTTTCACCACGAGTTGGAATTGTATATCAACCGAGTGATACGACTTCGCTTTACTTTAACTGGACAAACGGCTTTTCTCCTCAATTTCAAGCAAGAAGTCGGACAAACGAACAGTTCAAGCCACAAAATACCGAACAATTTGAGGTGGGGGTTAAACAAAATTTTCTCAAGGATAAACTTTCTGCAACTTTGGCATTCTTTCAAGTTACCAAGCAGAACGTACTCACACCAGACCCAGTAGACGACCTATTCAGTATCCAAACAGGAGAACAACGCAGCAGAGGTATTGAATTAGATATCGCAGGCGAAATATTACCAGGTTGGAAGGTTGTTGCTAACTATGCTTACATTGATGGTACAGTGACGAAGGACAATGTGATTCCTGTCAGAGACAGATTATTTGGCGTCCCAGAACACAGCGCTGGATTGTGGACAACTTATGAATTTCAGCGCGGTGGTTTGCAGGGGTTAGGATTTGGTGGTGGGTTGTATTTTGTCGGTGAGCAAGAGGTAGATTTACCGAATACATTTAAACTCTCAAGTTACATACGAGCTGATGCTTCCATCTTCTATCGGCGTCAAAATTATCGATTTGCAGTCAACTTCAAGAATATTTCTAATGTTAAGTATTATGAGGTTGATGGGTACAGTATTGACGCTGCATCACCATTTACGGTGTTGGGAACAGTGTCAGTTGAGTTTTAATTCCCAAAGCATTCAAATGAGAGTTGTGTGTGAGTAAATTACGTCACTATGTTTGGATACTTAAACCCTTTGTTGGAGTCTTGGCAGTGCTTCTGCTGGGACTGGTTTCAGGATGTGAGGGAAATGTTGTTAAATCAACTAATACTGCTTCTGAAGCAGCAAAATACACTTCCACCACACTTAATAATTGTGACCTGACGATTACCTACAAGCAACCACCACAACGCGCTGTCACGATGATGCAATCTGCAACAGAGGTGATGCTGGCGCTGGGTTTAGAAAAGCACATGGTTGGTACAGCCTACCTGGATAATCCGATTTTGCCAGAGTATCAACAGGCATATTCCCAAATTCGCGTTTTAGCGCCGAAGTACCCATCGCGGGAAGTTTTCTTGGGGGTTGAACCAGATTTTGTGTTCTCCACTGAGGAAAGTGCTTTTGCCAAAGAAGCACTTGGATCACGAGAAGAGTTGCTCAAATTAGGGATTTCTTCTTATTTGTTACCAATTGAATGCGATCGCCCAGAACTCAGACCTGAGGGCGTCACGATGGAAAATTTATATCAGGAAATACGGGATATTGGGCGTATTTTTGGAGCAGAAGAACGAGCCGAAAAGTTAATTGCTCAACTGCAAGCACAACTGCAAGAAACTCAACAAAAGCTAGGCAAAGTCACAACCAAGAAGCGCATTTTTTGGTACGATTCTGAAAACCCTCCCCTAACCGTTTCTAACTGGGGAATGCCGAATCATATTATTGAATTAGCTGCTGGAGAAAATATCTTCAAAAATATCCAGAAAAAAGAAGCATGGGTGACAGTTAATTGGGAAGATGTGATTGCACGTCAACCCGATGTGATTGTTCTCATTGATGCTAGCTGGTCACCTGCTGACGAGAAGCGACGATTACTTAAATCTAACCCTGCTTACTCGCAGATGAAAGCTGTGCAACAGGATAAATTCATTGTTGTGGGTTTTAGTTACACGATGCCAGGAATTAGGAATATTGCAGGGGTGAGACAATTAGCAGAGGCTTTGTACCCAGAGAAGTTTAAGTGATGAGGGAGATGAGGAAACATCGCTTTGGAGACAAGAGAAAATTTTCTTTATTAAATCAAAAGAATTCCATTCATGGGGATATTCTGCGTTCTGCGTTCTGTGTTCTGTGTTCTTCTTAATCATGATTAATCCAGTACCAAAGCACCTGAGAAAAAACAAGCAGCAACGCTACAAGCTGCTAATGGTGGCTTTGGCGGTGATATTATTGATTTCTATGACTTTGGCGGTGATGATTGGGCCTGTACCAATTCCCCCTTTGAGGGTATGGCAGATAGCCTTATCTCAAGTTTTTCCAAATGTTACAGGAGACTGGAC
This sequence comes from Brasilonema octagenarum UFV-OR1, assembly GCF_963888615.1. Classification (NCBI taxonomy): domain Bacteria; kingdom Bacillati; phylum Cyanobacteriota; class Cyanophyceae; order Nostocales; family Scytonemataceae; genus Brasilonema; species Brasilonema octagenarum. The sequence continues at coordinate 23,775 of NZ_CAWPKW010000309.1, forward strand.
GCAAGCACAAGTTCAGATTGTCTGGCTCATTCGCTTCCCGCGTGTGTTGCTAGCTTTTTTTGTGGGCGCTGGGTTATCAGTGGTAGGCGTCACTATGCAAGCATTGGTGCGAAACCCCTTAGCTGATCCTTTTATTCTCGGTGTCTCCTCTGGCGCATCGGTGGGTGCTGTTTTAGTGATCCTGTTCGGTGTTTTCTCATTTTTTGGCGTGTATGCAATCTCCGTTGGGGCTTTCCTCGGTGCGCTATTAGCATTCGTTGTTGTTTTCTTCTTAGCACGACGACAAGGACGCCTCCGTTCCACACGCTTAATCTTAGTTGGTGTAGCAGTATCGTATCTGTTTGAGGCGATAACGAGTTTCTTGGCTATCAAAGCCGGAAGTGGGGAAGCTACACGACGAGTGTTGTTCTGGTTGTTGGGGGGACTTTCAGGAACAAAGTGGACAGACCTGATTTTACCAGTGCTGGCTTTGTTAGTTGGGCTGGGATACTTGTTGGTTCAAACGCGATCGCTCAATGCACTCCTCATCGGTGAAGAAACAGCCCGCACTCTAGGAACCGACACCGACAGTTTCCGCAAGCAGTTATTCCTAGTAATATCACTGCTAACAGGTGTCATAGTTGCCGTCAGTGGTGTGATTGGCTTCGTCGGGCTGATGATTCCCCACAGTGTCCGCTTCCTCGTCGGCTCAGATCATCAGCGCGTTTTACCTGTAAGCCTGCTCCTGGGTGGAATTTTCCTGATTTGGGCAGATGTATTAGCACGGACTTTGGTTGCTCCAGAGGAACTTCCCATCGGCATTATCACTGCACTGTTCGGCGCTCCTTTTTTCATCTGGTTGATGCAAGGTAAAGAAGGTGGACGATGAAGTTAGAAGTGAAACAGATATCCTGGAGTATTGAGGGAAAGCAGATTTTACGTGATATTAATTTGGAGGTAGCATCAGGTGAGTTTGTTGGACTAATTGGTCCTAATGGTAGTGGCAAGTCAACTTTACTCAGATGTATTTACCGTGTCCTCAAACCAGATACTGGAGTTATTACCCTTAATGGTAAGAATATCTGGCATCTGAGTGCTCGTGAAATGGCACAAGCTACCGCAGTTGTTTTACAGGAAACACCCACTGAGTTTGACTTTACTGTTGAGGAGATGGTATGGATGGGGCGTACACCGCATCTTGGGATATTTGACCGACAGACAGAACAAGATCACAGCATCGTTCTGAGTGCTCTTGAGCAGGTGGGGCTTTCTACCTTTGCCGAAAGAAGTTTTGCTTCCCTTTCTGGTGGAGAGAAGCAGCGGGTTTTGATTGCACGGGCGATCGCCCAGCAAGCCCGTTTCCTCGTTCTTGATGAGCCAACAAATCATCTCGATATTCGCTACCAGTTGGAACTCTTGGAACTGGTAAAGGGATTAGGTGTGACTACCATTGCTGCTTTGCATGATTTGAACCTTGCTGCTACGTACTGCGATAGCATCTACGTGCTCAAGGAAGGAACCATCGTCGCAGCAGGGAACCCCCAAGCCCTGCTACAACCAAAGCTCATCCGGGAGGTGTTTGGGGTAGGATCTGTTGTTGCGCTGGACTCGCGCACAGATAAATTACGCATCACCTTCTTTCTGGAAGACACTTAAGACAGATATGACATTACTCGTTCATTTCTTTCATTGTCGCCAAGGCTGAAGGAGACAATTTACTCAGATAACGGAATATCCAGTATTTAAAAATAGTGTCCAAAATCACAGGAAAAGTGGCAATAAAAAGAGATATTGCGCTTTTTTGTGCTGGAAGCCCCAAATGTTCCGCAAATCCTTCAAGAATCACCTCCCAACCATGTGGTGAGTGAAATCCGACAAATATATCTGTGAATAAAATAATCAAGAAAGCCTTAGCACTGTCACTCAAACCATAAATAACATCATCCATGAAAGATTTCACAATTGCAATTTCTCTTTTGCTTGTAACAATTACGAACGCAAAAGCTACAAGTGACAGCAAATCAGCAAAAACATTACTAATAGCGCTACTGCCTTTCTCTTTAAATTCTTCGGCAATTTCATGGACTTTATTTTTTACTTTTTCCTCTACAGCTTCTGAAGAAAGTGGCGGTGCTTTACTAATTAGGCTCTGAAACTTTAATTTTTCTTCAAAAGTTTTTAACTCTGTCAGAGCTTCTTCTTCCATTTCATAGTTGAGGAAAATGTGATTTAGATTTTCACCTCTTATCCGCTCTACAATTGGACTAAATAAGAATTGTTTAGAGAGATATTGAGTTAATAGCGGCACAATAACTAGAATTACCAAAAATCTGACCGCACTTCTTGTTCTCTTTCTAGAACTTTGGAAATTTCTAATATATTGTTGTTCTGCTTCCGGCGACAAATCTGCTTTAATTCTATTTAATGTTCTTCCAATTGACCTAGGAAATATACCTGTTTTATTAAAAAGAGGGTCACCTTTTATATTGTTTACACCAGATGAATTTGACTGGTTGTTAACTTCGTCACGGTTAAGTTGTAATGGTTGAGAGATTGGTGTTATCCCGTCCTGATTCAATTCTTGTTCTAAATTATATTTGAGGCTCACCTCATCAATAAAACTTAGTTTCTCTAAAAAAGCAGAACTTGACATATTCAACACAGAAGAACTTAAACGGAACTCCGCTAATTTTGCCTTGATAATCATTAAGTTCTTGTTAAGAGAAACCTGCCAATAAGCTCTGACACTCTCAGTGTATTTACTTGAGTTAGGAATAATTTTGTTACCCTCAAACTGCTCTATCTCAATATTTCTAATTCTTTGAGCAGCCTCGTAAGCTTCTAATAGTGCTCTTTCTGGTGTACTCAGGAATCGTTTGTTACCAGCCTGTAAGTATTGTTGAATTTTTTGTCCGATGGATCCTGGATGATTGTTGAAAAACGAAATTTTCATGTTACATTCATTTTAACTAACTATTATTATTTTATTTAATTTAAAAATCAATAATGGCTAATAAAATATAATTTTTACTTATGATTTATTAGCCATTAGATGGGTATCTTATTCTGAGTGTACACCGATAAGAGAGTTTGGTACAGCGAATGAGCGATTGAGAAGTTCAAATTGTTTTTTGCTAACATCATAAGCAAAGACTTCGCCACTCTCAATTTCATAGATCCAAGCGTGAAGAGTGATTTGACCACTGTGAAGTTTAGAGCAAATTATCGGGTAAGTTTTTAGATTGTCTATCTGTATTAAGACGTTCTGTTCTATTGCAATTTTTAATAGTTTATCGCTGGGACAATGCTTGTAGTTATCTAAGACAAGACGACGGGTAGGCTCAGCATAGTGCTTCAACCAATCGTATACTAGTGGCATTTGCTGAGCAAGATTACCTATTTGTAACAGTCCTTTCATCGCTCCGCAGTGGGAATGACCGCAAATAATAATATCTTTAATATTTAATGCTTGCACAGCATATTCTACACCAGCACCTTCAGCATTATTAAGTGATCCATAAGGTGGAATAATATTACCAATATTACGAATAACAAATAAGTCCCCTGGCTGGGTTTGAGTGATTAAATTAGGGTCAATACGAGAGTCAGAACAAGTGATAAGTAAAACTTCAGGAGTTTGACCATGAGATAATTGCTGGAAAAGATCTCGATGACTGACAAAATAGTTGTCATGAAACTCATTTAAACCACTGATTAAGTGTTTGATGGACACAACCTCGTTCCTCCTATGGAAAGAAATCTTTCTTTTTAAACTTCATACTTTGTAACCTCTTTTTTGGAAAAAAACTGTCATTTTTTTGATATTTTTAAATTTAGAGACTTTTTTGAAGTTTGCAAGAAAAAACTTAGAAAAGTCAAAAGCAAATAGTTCAAAATTCAAATAAATTCTGAATTTTGAACTTTGTAAAGTTCGTGCCCGTAGGGCATATTTTGAATTTGTTCGCGCAGCGTGCCGCAGGCAGCGCAGCGAGGATCAAGCAGTCTTGCAATCAAGAGTCTAAAACCTATAGGTGGGCTTTTCTGTTCCCACCCAAGGGTTTAGTGTATTGGTAATAATTTCCAGTTTCTTGACTGTTTCGACTCTGCTAGATTCCTATAGCTTTTATGATATTCATATATAGAGGAATTCCTACAATAATGTTGAACGGAAAGGTGAGTGCTAAAGCCATAGAAATATACAAGCTGGGATTAGCTTCAGGAACTGTCATTCTCATAGCTGCTGGAACAGCTATGTAAGAAGCGCTAGCACAAAGAACAGCAAATAAAAGAGCATTCCCTTGTGGTATGCCAATGAGTTTAGCAATGATTATCCCCAAAATTGCGTTGGTAACAGGCATAAATACAGAAAAAATAATTAGAAAAGAACCTGTTTTTCTTATATCTAGTATTCTTCTAGCAGCTACCATTCCCATATCTAGTAGAAAAAATGCTAGAACTCCGTAGAATATGCTCTGAGTAAATGGTTGTAGCTTTTCCCATCCTTTCTGTCCTGTTAAAATGCCAACAATAAGGCTTGCAACTAAGAGAAATACAGAACCATTTAGAAAAGCCTCTCGCAAAACTTCACTCCAAGAAAATTCACCCCCTTCTTTCTTTTGACCAAATGCTCTTACTAAAACAATACCCACAATAATTGCTGGAGATTCCATCAGTGCCAAAGCAGCTACCATGTATCCATCAGAGGTAATATCAAGCACTTTTAGAAAGGACTGTGCAGTAATAAAAGTGACAGCACTGATAGATCCATAAGTTGCAGCAATAGCTCCAGCATTATACGCATCAAGTTTTGTTTTTAAAATAAAAAAGGAGTAGATAGGAACCGCACAAGCCATGATGATAGCTGCTATCAATGTCAACGCTACTTGAGGATTAATTCCGCTCTCATCAAGTTCATATCCTCCCTTAAACCCAATTGCAAGTAGTAAGTAAAGAGAAAATAGTTTTGGTAAAGGTTGCGGAATTTCTAAATCCGATTTCAGAAAAATTGCCAGCATTCCTACAAAGAAAAAGAGCACTGGCGGATTCAATATGTTCGATAAGATAAGGCTGGAATTCATTTCTTCTAACCCTGATTTTTTAGAACAGAAGTGGGAATGACTATAGGGATCAGACAATTTTAGGACTTACGCATTGACGTAAAGCAGCCAAAGGCTCGCTAGCCCCGGAGGGGGCGCTGCGCAAACGCTAACGCCGGGGGAAGTTTCACCCGGCAGACTTTACAAAAATCGATTTTGTGCGTCAGACTTATTTGCTGCCATTCCTTCTTTAATTAGGTGCAAGCAAAATCAACTTATGCACCAGTAGATAGAGGAACATTCTTGCGAAATCTGACTATTGCAGAACCGCACCGAAGTTGGCACTCTTTGCATGATGCACACAAAAATTTATTTGTCAAGTGCCTAAGTCCTAAATTTAAGTCAGTTAGCGTTCACAAATCAAGCTATCTAACAAAATGTCAAATCAGCAAACAGCTTAGAAATGAGTCATTCCGCAGTTTTGACAAAACTCAACATATATTAGTTTTCTCGTGCCGACTTATTTACTTAAGTTACTGTTACCAATAATCAAGTCTTCACTGAATATATTTCAAGGCTATGAAAATGGTATGAACATTGTGTGTCAATGTTATGACATTAACTTTTATCAAGGCAGCGCTCTATCCTACAATGCTTAATAAATAAAGATAAAATAACTTTTATATATTGTTAACAAGTATGAAAAACTTCTAATTATTTTGACTTTATATTTGCCAGATGTAAGGATGTCATTAAAAAATAGTAATATATAATACAATACGGCAAAATTAAGACAAATGTTCAGTTAGCGCAGATAGATTTCACTTCGTTTCAACCCCAAAGCTGGCATGAGGAGAACGCTAAATCCTACAGTAGCTTTCAAATCTAAAAAGTCTTAATGTTTACTTTATAAGTCAGATCGAATATCAAACTCGCCTAATTATTTACAATAAAATGACCCCATCAGTTAACCATAAGCTGGACTAGCGTAAAGCAGCACCCATAACCACGCAAGAATCCAAATCACAATTAATCCCAATATACGAAGTAGGATTTGTTTGATCATGTTGTGCTTTGTCCTTTGTCAAAAATCATTTGTCCCCAACAAAGGACAAATGACTTATGATTAATAACTACTTCCAATCCTTCCAATCCTTACCAATCCGGATTGTGATATCAGATTCTAGATCGCCCGTCGCGGACACCTCAACCTGACCGAAACGTAAGATTTTTTGTAATTGTTCTCCTGCTTCTCGGTTGCCTTTTTGGACAATAATCTTAGTTTCGCTTCGGTTATCAGACCAATCTGGTATAGCGTAAACTTTCGTAAATCCTTGCTGTTTGAGATTATTAATAACTTTTTGAGTTAGTTGAGGTTTTCTAGAAGCATTCTGAATGGCAATTTTCAGGCTAGCGAGCGGTTTGACACTTGAGGACACACCCCCTATTGTCACCCCAGCGTAATCTTGTAGCAAGTCAACTCGCCCAGTCAGATCCAACCAATAGCTACTAGGATCTTGGCTCAGACGGCTGAAAATTCCAGGTAATATGGTCATCTGGTAATTATCTCGCTCTATGTTCAAAGTAAAGTTCACTATTGCCATCATTTCTTCCAGCTTGAGGTTAGTGTCGAAGTGCCTTCCCATAACACGGATAATCTGAGGCAATTTGGGTAAAACAGTAGGGCTGTTTAGGCGATCGCGCAATCCCACCAAAAGTGCTTGCTGTCGCTGTACTCTTTCCAAATCGCCCATTCCTGGTTCGCGAAATCGTACAAACTGTTCTGCTTGTTCACCATTGAGTGTTTGCCAGCCGTTGACTAAGTTAATCGAAAATCGTGTTCCAGGATCTTTGTTAACCATTGGTTTAGGAACAAAAACCTCTACTCCACCCAACTGATCCACTAGCCGTCGTAACCCACTCGTAGAAATACGAATATAGCGATCAATAGGTGCATTACTGAGAGTACGACTGACAACCCGTGCTGCTAAAACTTTACCTCCTTGAGCGTTGGCTTGAGATACCTTAGTTAATCCTTTTTCTGGAATAGCTGTCATGGTATCTTTGGGGATAGAAAGTACCCGGATTGTTTTGTTGCTTGGGTTGAATCGTATCAGTAGTATCGTATCGCTATGACCTGCAAAACTTTCGGGAGTTCCATCTACACTGCCAGGTACTGGCTCAATACCCATGACCAAGATATTCATTGGTCGAGTGAGCTTGTATTGTGAAATGTTACTCCACAACTCTGTTGGTAGAGGTACTTTTTGGTCTTTCCCACCCAATCCGACTTCTTCATCTGTTCGATCAATGTCACTCCACAGTGGAGTCCAAAGTGCCAAACTCGATACCAGCAAACCCGACAAGGTCATTCCTACAACAATTGTCAGTACCCAAAAAAGCCATCGAGGCATGGCTAACCCCAGCCGATGATACAGCTGACTGGGAACAGAACCCGAAGATACGAATTTACGAGAAATACTTTTTTGGTTTGTGAGTGTTACCCCATTTGAGGATTGTTGTAATTTATTTGAGCTGCTCTGGTGTTTTTGACTTGCTACTTGCTTGACCACAATACTTTCCCCACTCATCCACTCCCTAAACGTAATATTAATGCAACTTATAAATCTTGCCGGTGAACTACCTTACTCGAAGTTTGAGTAAGAGTGTAAATTTATCATCTAACCTCATCCTAACTATCCTACGGTAAGTCCCCTAGAGTCGCTCTATACCTTTATCATTCGCTTTTTATGGTGTCTATTTGTGTCATTTCCTCTGACTTGATCCAAGTATATTTATACTTCATTACTTTTATTTGTCACAGTACACTTGTAGTATTCTTTAGTAAGTTACTCTGACCCAATGACTAGAACTTTGTTCCCTGTAATCCTTGCGGGTGGTAAAGGAGAGCGCTTTTGGCCCTTGAGTCGTCAAAATCGACCCAAGCAATTTTTGAATCTTGATGGTACTGACAGAAGTCTCCTACAAGCAACTGCTGACCGACTATTGACACTTGCAAGCGGTTGGGATAACCTGTGGGTTATTACCTCAGCTCAGATAGCTCAAGGAGTTAGAGAACAACTACCTGAGTTGCCATCAGATAACCTACTTGTTGAGTTGCAGGGAAGGGACACCGCTGCTGCGGTTGCCTGGACAAGTTTGGAAATTCAAAAGCGTTATGGAGACGACGCTATTATCGGTTTTTTCCCCGCTGACCATTGGATAGCCGACCAAGAAGCATTTGTATGTACAATAAATGCAGCAATAGAGCTTGCGGCTACCCAGGCAGCGATTGTCACACTGGGGATTAAGCCTGCCTTTCCATCAACTGGTTACGGCTATATTGAACAAGGGGAAAAGATTGGCAGTTTTAATGAGTTGCCAGCCTATCACGTCAACCGTTTTACTGAAAAGCCAGACCGTCAAACGGCTGAAAACTTTCTATCTACAGGACGTTTTAGCTGGAATAGCGGCATGTTTGTTTTTCGAGCAGGTGTTGTTCTCAAGGAACTGCACAAACACGCTCCAGAAATTATCGAACCGATAGAAAAGTTCGGTCCTGATATCTATCAAGATCTCCCTAAGAAAAGTATAGACTATGCCTTGATGGAAAAGACAGATATTGCTTATGTCTTACCCGCAGAATTTGGCTGGGATGATTTGGGAGATTGGAATGCGATCGAGCGTTTACTGAAAAAAGAAGGCATCCCCAATGTTGAATTTGCGACTCATGTCGGACTGGACACACAGGGAGCTATACTCTATTCCACAAATGAGGAGGATGTCATTGTTACAATTGGGTTAGAAGATGTGGTGATTGTGCGCGATCGCAACGTTACCCTAATTGTCAAAAAAGACCGTACCCAAGAAATTAAGCAAGTCCTCAAAACCTTACAAAGTGAGCCGCGATTTTCTAACTTGCTTTAAAACTTAAAACTCTTGGCAGAGGCACGCTAGGTGTATCAACCAGTATAACTTTTCTGTCTGTTATTTCATTTGAACAATTATGGAAATCAGTAGTTGTGAACCTCTAGCCAAGAACTTGGCAATAAACTGCATTATTGCCTATCAAAAGCCTATTTCTGTGTCCAAAAAAATTTTTATTTCCCCATCGTTTCATCAACGATGGGGATTCATCCTTAAAATCACTTGACATTCCCACATCCCGGAGGATTAGGATTCTTGGACTCAGATTGCCCTTTTCAGTTGCCCTACTTGAGGTCTAACTTTCTGATGTGCCTAGTCTTACAACTAGCTTCTCAAGCGTTCGTTTCCGTGTGCCCCACGGTACTGAATAAGATGATATCACAGCACATCTTGGGGCGGCAGATTTCTATACACCTCTTTGAAGGGATGAACTTTCTCTACAATATTTTGTAAAATTACCTTTACAAATATTAAAGGATTGCGCTACACCAGGCAAAATCCCCAAAACTAACAGTAATATCAACGGCTTGGTGGTCATCATCATGTCCTGCGGCTGACTTCTCCAACTCGTCTATTCCTCTTTCTGTTGCATCCTTCCGCTTTTTTATAAAACCATGTTCCTCACCCAAACTGTTCCTCGTCAAAGAGAAATCATTGAAGTCCTGCTTCGTAATGGTTGGGACTATATGCGACGAGTCCTCACTGGAGGAAAAGCTGATGAACCCCAACTACCCACACCTGCTGTTTTAAAAAACATTCTAGTAGACTTAGGACCAGTCTACATCAAGCTCGGTCAGTTAATGTCTACCCGTCCAGACTTGCTGAGCGCAGGATATATTGAGGAATTATCAACACTTCAAGATGAAGTACCAGCAGTTCCTTGGGCAGATGTAGAAGTCCTCATTCGCAAACAACTCAAACGTCCTTTAGAAGAAACCTTCAGCACAATAAATGCTATCCCAGTAGCAGCAGGCTCAATTGCCCAGACACATAAAGCTACACTTGTAGATGGGCGCGAAGTGGCTCTTAAGGTACAACGTCCAGGAATTGATCTGACTGTTCCTCAAGATATCGCCTTAATTCAAGGTATAGCCGATTTAGTAGCTCGTACCGAATTTGGGCAAAATTATGAAATCAAAGCGATCGCTGAAGAATTTACCAAAGCCCTAGAAGATGAATTAGATTTTACACGAGAAGCAAGCTTCACCGACCAGTTACGACGCAATTTATCCCACAGTCGCTGGTTTGATCCCACACAATTAGTTGTTGCCGAAATTTTCTGGGATTTGACGACACCAAAATTACTCGTGATGGAGTGGCTCAACGGAGGTCCTCTGTTACAGGCAGATCTTGAGAGTGACAACAATGGCAAAGATCCAGCCGAAAAACGTAAAGAAATTACTACATTACTATTCCGAGCTTTCTTTCAGCAACTGTATATTGATGGTTTTTTCCACGCTGACCCCCATCCTGGTAACTTATTTTATCTAAAAGATGGTCGCGTTGCCCTGTTGGACTGTGGCATGGTGGGACGGCTTGATCCCCGTACACAAGGCATATTGGTAGAAATGTTGTTGGCAATTGTAGATCTAGATGCTCAGCGGTGTGCTCAGTTAACTTTGCAGCTGGCAGAGTCTACACAGCCAGTGATTCTGGTTAAGCTGGAAAATGATTATGACCGGATGCTGCGAAAGTATTACAACTTGAGCGTATCGCAAATTAATTTCAGTCAAATCATCTACGAACTTTTGCAAGTCGCTCGTAACAACAAAATTCGCTTGCCCAGTAACATGGGTTTATATGCCAAAACCCTGGCTAACTTAGAGGGAGTGGCACGGGGATTTAACCCAGAGTTGAACTTTCTCGATGAAATTCAGCCATTGCTGACAGATGTGTTTCGCCAACAGTTGCTTGGTGAGAATCCCGTGCGATCGCTCCTTAGAACAGCTTTGGATGTCAAAAGTCTCTCTTTACAATCTCCTCGACTCCTAGAGTTTCTGCTAGAGCGAATTACCTCGGAAACATTACAGTGGAATATCTCACTGCGTGGTTTAGATAGCTTACGGCGAACCGCAGATGATGCTGCAAATCGTCTTTCTTTTAGCATCTTAGTGGGTTCACTGATTATGGGTGCAGCAATTATCTCTAGCAACGCACAGACATCTCAGTTGTTGTTTTTGAGCAATGTGTTGTTTGCTACTGCTAGCTTCTTAGGGCTGTGGTTAATTATTAGTATTTTGCGCTCAGGACGGCTACGTTAACAAGAAGTCAGAAGTCAGAATGGACTTCTGATATCATGTCCGGATAAACACTTATAAAAACGAGGAACCTCACCCGCCTCCGGTACCCTCACGCCAGATGCTACAACGGGGCGGCACGTTATGTTCCCCCGCTTCCCCCCAAAAGCTGCCTTG
>NZ_CAWPKW010000310.1:0-35040 GCF_963888615.1 Brasilonema octagenarum UFV-OR1
CCAACGCCAGATGCTTCAAGCCGGGAAACCCGTCCAACGCACTGGCTCCCCTACAGAATTGTTTCTTATAATTTAGGATTGCTATGTGAACAATCAACAGTGATTACAAGAAATACGTTTATTTATACCCAACCTATTTGTGATTATGAACTTCACCAGCAGCAGCGACTAATGGTTCAGATTTTCCATAGCCGTAGGGTTCAGAAATCACCACAGGAATTTCTTCAAAATTCTCTACAGGTGGTGGTGAAGAAACCAACCATTCTAATCCAATTGCCCGCCAAGGATTTTCAGGAGCCGGCTTTCCATGCATCCAGGAAGCTATCATGTTGAGAATGAAAGGTAAAGTGGACATTCCTAGTAAAAATCCTCCAAGACTGGCAACAATATTCCAGAATTCATACTCAGGAGCGTAGGAAGAAACGCGACGCAACATTCCTTGTAATCCTAATGGATGCATAGGGAAAAAGTTAAGATTGGTGCCAATAAATGCCAGCCAAAAGTGCAACTGACCCCAGCCCTCGTTGTACATACGTCCAGTCATCTTGGGGAACCAGTGGTATATGGCAGCAAACATCCCCATCGTCACCGTGCCATAAAGAACGTAGTGGAAATGACCCACCACATAGTATGTATTGTTAACGTGAATATCAATTGGAACAGAGGAAAGCGTGATACCAGTAATACCGGCGAAGACAAACAATATCAATCCACCTAACGCAAATAGCATCGGTGTATTCAGGCGCAGCTTACCTCCCCAGATAGTTGCAACCCAAGCAAAGACTTTAATACCTGTAGGCACAGAAACGAACATTGTGGTGAGCATGAAAATTAGCCGCATCCAGCCCGGAGTACCGCTGACGTACATATGGTGTACCCAAACTAGAGCACTCACTCCAGCAATCAACAGCGATGAAATTGCCACGACTCTGTAGCCAAACAGAGGCTTACGAGCATACACAGGAAAGATTTCCGAAAAAATCCCGAACACGGGCAGAATGATCACGTAAACTGCAGGGTGTGAGTAGAACCAGAAAAAGTGTTGGAAAAGAACTGCATTACCTCCCTTGGCGGGGTCAAAAAAGCTGGTTCCAACTGTTAAGTCAAAAAGGAGCATGACTGCACCTGCAGTTAAGGCAGGCAGTCCAAACAGTTGAATAATCTGCGCGCTAAAGACTGCCCAGACAAACAGGGGCATCCGGAAGAATGTCATACCTGGTGCCCGCATCTTGACAATAGTTGTCACAAAGTTGACTGCTCCCATAATCGAGGAAACCCCCGATACTGCCACAGCTAGAAGCCAGATAAATTGACCATTTATCAATTGACCAGAGGGGTTTTGCAAACTGACGGGAGGGTAAGACCACCAGCCCGCTTGTGCTGGACCACCTGGCACAAAGAAACTCGCCATCAGCAAAATTGCAGCCACAGGAACCATCCAGAACGCAACCGCATTCAAGCGGGGAAATGCCATATCTCGCGCCCCAATCATTAACGGCACAAGGTAGTTGGCAAAACCTACTAATACTGGAAATGTCCAACCGAATAACATGACTGTGCCATGCATAGTAAACATGGCATTGTAGACTGTGCGGTCAACGAGGTCTGATTCTGGGGTAATCAGTTCTCCCCGAATCACCATTGCAAATATACCGCCAACAAGGAACAAAACAAAAGCGGTGACAATGTACTGGATACCAATGACTTTGTGGTCAGTGCTAAAGCTGAAGTATCGCTTCCAGCCTGTTCCAGCTTCGTGATCAGGGTTTGCACCACTGGTTATATTGATGTCTTTAACGGAAATATTGGTCATGTGTCATTTGTCCTTTGTTATAGCAATCCTATTTGAGTTGTAAGAATTATCGTTCGCGCAGCGTGTCCGGAGGACATACCGCCAAGACGAGCCAGCGCTGCAGGAGGGTCTCCCGACCTAGGCGTCTGGCGTCGCCAAGAACGCCAAGAAAAGAGAGAAGAGGGAATTTCACGAACTATTTAGGACTGCTATGGTTATTTGTGGTTGGGTTATACCAATAACCACTAACTAATTGCTGTAATTGACTAGAGGAGGTTGCGCAGGCTTAACTGCAGGCCAACCAGTTTTGATAAGTCCTTTTGTTTGCAGGGTATACTCAGCAGCTGCCTGATTAGGTGCAGGGGATGGTTTGTGAGTTGCTACTTCGGCAAGCCATTTATCATAATCTTCGGGAGACTCAACAACTACATTCGCCTGCATTGTAGCGAAGTAAGCACCGCTAAATTGGGAATCGGTTAATCGATATTTGCCCACGCGGATGGGAGTGAATTCAAAGTCAATTGTGCGTTTGGGAATGATGTCTTGCTTGAGTCGGAAAGCGGGAATATAAAAGCCGTGGATCACGTCTTCTGATTGCATTGCTAAATGAACGCGGCGATCGCTGGGTAAATGCAATTCGGTGCTGGTAACACCTTGATTTGGGTAGCGGAATACCCAAGCCCACTGCTTGGCATTGACTTCAATGTTTTCCACAGGTTTAGTTGAGGAGTCCATAGGTGCTGCATAAGCCGATTCCATCCCCATTGGTGTATGCAGGTGGACAACTTCCATTGGACCGCGAATTGCCATTTGGTCGTAGACTTGGTAACTATAGCCTGCAATCCATAACACTAGCAAAATTGGGATAACTGTCCAGACAACTTCGACTGTGATATTCCCTTCAATCGGTGGACCATCTTTAAAGTCATACTTGCCAGCTCGATGAAAAGTCACAGAGTATATGACAGTTGCAGTCACTCCAAGAAAGATGAATGCGCCCAGTGTGACGAGAAAGCTGAACAAATCATCTATCAGTTGTGATTCTGCGGCGGCTTGCGGAGGAAGCCAAGAATATGCCTGCTGCCCTATCCAGAGACTGACAAGAGTCAGGGCGATCGCACTTACAATTATGATCGAAACATTCCAGATTTTCATAGTCATTAGTCATTAGTCATTAGTCATGAGTCATTAGTCATTAGCAAAGAACAAATGACTAAGGACTAGAATTATTTACTTGAGCAGTACATTAGGGTTTTGACCCAATCGCAACAACATATCAGCGGTATTATGTACACCAAACTCAGCAGCCAGTTGCGCTCCTAGTGTTCCATGAAGGTACATCACAAACATGATTGCGAAGCCAGAAACCAGGTAACCCCACTGCACTTGTTGGCTTTTATCCTTACACCAAACGTAGCGCTGCAATCCTCTCCAAACAGTCATGCCAACAATCAATGCTAATAATAAGACACCACCGATACCGTGCCAGAGCATTGTTTCCATTGGTTGTAATCCCCAGGCACTTTTCACATCAGATGGTGGATTTGCCAGCATGATTTCGTAAAAGCCTGCTGCTACCGTAAAAAAGCTAATCACGGCTGAACCCAGCAAATTGTACCAGCCGACATCAAAGAAGTTGGAACGAACGGCGTTAATTGCCAAAAATTTGAAGACTGGAGTTTGTAAGGGGAACAGTACACCAACGACATCAAACAGAATCCCAAGAATAAATAAACCAAGGGTGAGATGAACCAGGTTTGGATGAATTGGTATTGCATAGGGCAATCCATTTGCGCCAACATGTGTTTTTAATTGGTCAATAATTTCAGTGTTCATTGCAACAACCCTTCTTTTAGTGCTTCAATAACTGGTACTGTATGCAGTCCATAGACCCAAACCAGTTTGTCTCCGAGATACACTTGTACGCCAACCAGAAGAGTTAAAATCAGTCCTAGTGTAAGATAAGAAAAGGGTACCTTATGTGGGGTTCGGCTACGAATGACATAGCGCCAAGCTGTAATAGATGCAAGGATTCCTGAAAGCGACCAGCCAAGCAGTGTATGGAAATTCAGCACTGACTCAACAGCATCATAAGGTTCTGCCAAACCTGCTTCAAACTGACCAAAAATGATGGCGACGAAGATAGAAATGGTGGCGAAAAACAGATTCCACCAACTCACTTCAAAAAGACGGTATTTTCCTGTGAAATAACCAATAACATCGCAAACAAAGGCAAACAATACCATCGCAATGACGAAGTGTACAACGATGGGATGAACTGTATCTGGATACGGTAGATTGTGGTCATTCAAGGCCGGAAAAGACTCAAACATATTCTACTCCTAGACATCTCTTCTGAATTATTTGCCAGTGCAAATCCTGTATTCAGGAAATATTTGCGAGATAACATTTTTCATACGGAATTAAATTAAAAGTTGACGAGGTTTTATGTTTTTCAATTCTTGACCAAATCAATCTTTAGAACTTTCTCTAAGATGTTATGGAGAGTGTTTAACAGTTACCAGTTATCAGTCGTTTACTGTTCACTGTTCACTGTTTACTTCACACGCACAATGATTCGATACCTACTTTGAGGATCAGATACTCAATCATTAAGTCATAAAATAGCCACAGGTTTTAACGAAAAATCTGGTTCAATAGCAGCGCTATGCCCAATCTAATTGCATTTTTGTGGTAATTTATTCCCCAGAACTGTTTACCACTGTTACCTATCTTAAACTTCTGTAAATAAAATTTATGTGTGATTTGATAGTTTTATATTTTTTTTATTTTGTTATAATAGAACAGTCAAATCAACTTTTTTTCTATTTTTTATATCTTAGAAAATAGCACAAATAATCGTAGAATCAAGCATACCAACAGGGGTTATACAAACGCTCACAGATATAGCAATCCTATTTGATAAGTAACTCAACCTAATTAAACGTGAAATGTCATTGCGTTAGCGTAGCGGGCAAGGGAGGGCATACGGAACGCAGTGAAGCAAAGCAATCCCAAGAATCGTATTTTATGTTTTTTTCTGTTGACCTACTTAGGTGAACAGTTGGTTTGGGCTGTTGAACGCCAGACGCCTACGGAGGGTTTCCCTCCTCATGCGCGGTGGCTCCTGTTAACAGTGAACACTCAACAGTCTTAAATCAATATTTACAAATCATTTAGGACTGCTATAGTTTGTTCCAACATTATTGAATGGTATATTTATTTACGCACCCACTGTACTAGTCAATTCTGAATCGGTCTTGAAGAGTCCTGGGTAAACCATCAAATATTGTCAAATATTGTAAGATACAGAAGTTGTGTGCAAAATCTTTACCTGATACATAAGCGTAGTAGGAAAGAACTAGCTATCACGTGAAAAATCCATATGATTAAGCTTTATCATGTCGAATTATCCGGAAATTCTTATAAAGTACGATTAATGCTGTCGCTGCTTGGGATTAAGCATGAGCAGGTGTTAGTTGATCTTCGCGGTGGCGAACACAAATCTCCCCAATTCCTCAAACTAAATCCCTTTGGTCAAATTCCTGTACTGGTGGATCGGGATGTTGTGGTGCGAGATTCTCATGCGATTCTGGTTTATCTAGCACGACGTTACGGTGATGAGGATTGGTTACCCACAGAAGCACAAAGCATGAGCAAAGTCATGGGGTGGTTGTTCACTGCTGCAAATGAAATTCGTCAAGGACCGGAATTTGCCAGACGATATCACCTGTTTCAAATTCCGCTAGATGTGCAACTGGCAACACAAAGAGCTTATGCAATCCTAAAAATACTGGATGAGCATTTGACTGGGCGACAATGGCTGGAACTGAACCGCCCCACTGTCGCAGATGTTGCGTGTTTTCCATACATTGCACTAGCCCCAGATGGCAAAGTCTCTTTGGATGCTTACCCCAACATAATTGCTTGGATTAAGCAGATAAAACAATTACCAGGATACGTTGGAATGCCAGGGCTGTAGTATCAATTTAAAATCAAAAGTAGAGTTTGATGTTGAGCAAGTATTGGAAACCAGGAGGTTTGGGGAATATTCACTAGTGAATCTAGATGAGAACAAAGCTTGTTCTTGTGTTTGTTCTGCCTGCTGGGGTAAGCACGCCTTGAAGTCTCGAACACGTAACTCGAACATCTGCTCAAATTCTTCTAGATTGAAATATTGAATAATAATTTCGCTACCGTTGCAACAAGAGCGAAATCAGATTAATTCAAGCTTTAACAACAAAGCTAGTGTCTATTTTCCAAAGCTTGATTTTTTTGTAGCTTTTCTTGTCTGGTAGCTTTGAGGTTTTTCGTGTAAAGTTATTATCTTGTAGATAAACCCTAGCTGCTCCGTCCAGATGACGGAATATTTTGCATTGATTCTCTGGCTCACTATGCACATATTTATTGAAATAGTAGTGCTCAAAGCAATTATCAGGAATTTCCTCTATCTCCAATATCTTGATACCGTCAGGATAGCTCTAAAAAAACTCTGTGCGCACACCATGAATTTGGATAATTTTTTTTGCCAAATTGGATTGATAGAGGTGGTGAGATCTACATGATATCCAAGGGCTTATCCACAGCAACGCCTATAGTTCGGCGGTGCTGGTGCCGAAAGTAACTGCGTGACTTTGCCCCGTTACAGAGGAACGCTTAAGCGTGTTTTCGTCTGAACTTTACTTCTGGCAATATTGGCGATCGCCCTTGGCGTGCCCTGTGCCTGACTCACTCCGTGAGTCCCCTGAACTCTGTTCAGGGCTACAATCTTCGATTGCAGAGGCACATACGGGCGATCGCACACCCCATCCCAAAAAACTTGGGAAAATATCCCAAGTTTTTTATAATAGAATCAAAAATTATGAAACCTAAAAAAGTAGAAATTGTCACCATTAAAACTCCCCCGGAGCCATCTCTGAGTGGCGTTGAAGGAGTATCACCTGAATCGGGACAAACCACTGATTCAGAACAAACTGCAGCCCAAGCGCAAGAACACAAAGACGATCCCAAAGAAACCACTGCTTCTGATCACGAGCATAAGCCGGAAATAGAAGAACCTGGTGCAATCTTTCAAGCTGTTGGAGTTATTACTGGGAAAGTCGCTTTTAGCGAAGAGAACAGAAGCACTATCATAATTGGGAACAAAGAGTATCCTCTCTTTTACGCGCCCAAGAAACAGCGAGCATTTGATGCATTAAAGAAAGAAGTACAGGCAACGGGCGAAGCCACTCAACGGTTGGTTGTTTACCCGCGTTTTACCCATTTCCCTAGACGCGATCAACCCGCCCAGGTTTCGTTTCAAGTCGTTGGGTTTGACAAAGGACGTGAAACAAAAGGGGCGGCATCCGAGGAACTTTCCGACATGGAGTTTAAACTCTGTGGATTATGGCAGTTCATCCCCGTTTGCCCTACTCCCTGCATCTCTATATTCCGAAATTTTACCAAAGAGCGGCTGGATCATGTAAAAAAATCGGAACCAGCAAAAAAGGTAAAATTCATGAAAGCTAGTCATCTGCCACTGTTTTGGAGGGATGCGCCAGTTCCGCCGTTCAGATTCAATCCCAAGGCTGACAAAGAACAGCAAGGCAAGCCAGTTTTCGTGCAGATCAAAGCTAAATTTATGCCTGGGCGGGATGCTTTTGCTTTTGATTCGTTGCTGGGGTTGCCGTTGGAGAAGCCACCCAAGTTCCTAAAAGTCAGCAAGGAAGATAAGGCGACAGCGTTGAAAGAGAAGAGGGACGCTGAAAGAGCTGCTGGCAAGGATGTTGGGGGATACGAACGTAAGCCACCGTATACAGTCAGACCCAAAGGTCATTTTAGTGAAAAACCAATGACCGAAAAACCAATGACCGAAAAACCAATGTTCGAAAAACCAAAGCCGAAACCAAAACCACAACAACAGTAGTAAAAAAGAAACTCCCTCGTATACCAAGGGAGTTTCTGCATCTGCGTGACTACACTCAAGAATTGCTCCCAGCTTGAAAAATCTGTTGGGCAGTTAAGCTAAGTTCTGGAAATGTTGGGGATTGAATGCGTTCATCTCCCCTAAACTGAGTAACTTGGTATTCACCTTCCACCAAATAGTAAATAGAAATAGTAGGTTGTTTGGGGTTACCGATGAACTTATGAGCGCCAAGAGCAAGATAATCTATAATCCAATATTCAGGAATTCCAATTCCTTCATACTCACCATATTTTTTGTAGTAATCATCTCGCCAATTAGTACTCACCCTTACGGGTTCGTCAGTTGCTACCCTTCGGGAAGCCGCCCTCCGGGCGTCTACAACGCGGGGAACCCGCGCAACGCACTGACTCACTACCTCAACCACCAGAGGAATTGATGCACCTTGAGTTACAGTAGATTCCTTTTTCCAAAGTGGTTCCGTTGCCAAATTAGGGCGATTTAGTATCAACACATCTGGCGAGTAACCTGATTCACTTTCAGGTGGTTTAACTAGTGCTGTTTTAGGTATGGAATAGGGAAGCTTTAATCGTTTAATTTCCACTGCTATTTCTAGCGTTAAAAAACCTGTGATGTCTTCATGATCTCCCAATGGTTGCGGCATTTCAACGATTACCCCATCATGCAGTTCATAGCGTCTTCCATCTGGTTTCCACTCCACAAATTCTTGAAATGTCACTAGTTTGCGTAGGGTTTGAGTCATCTATTTTCCTCCTTTTGTTGTTGCTGCTTTCTACCTCACTTATAAATGACTCTTACTCGGCACTAAAATCATCGAAAAATAAGGCACTTGGGATGGATCCATATCATCCAAAGAAACAACTCGCTGGTTTGCCATCGTCCCTCGTTCAATGTAACGCGCCCGTGATGCCAGTCCTAATTTATGCAACACATCACGAACTTTTGTAAAATGCCGTCGCAGTTTGATAATGACAGCAGCATCAGCATTTAACAATTGTGCTTCCAAAACTTCGGCTGGTAGAGGAGCTGGTAGTACGCTGAAAACATCGTTACGATAACTCAGGGGGACTGCTAGTGCTGAAGCACACCCCATTGGTGAA
This sequence comes from Brasilonema octagenarum UFV-OR1, assembly GCF_963888615.1. NCBI lineage: Bacteria > Bacillati > Cyanobacteriota > Cyanophyceae > Nostocales > Scytonemataceae > Brasilonema > Brasilonema octagenarum. The sequence goes on from NZ_CAWPKW010000310.1 coordinate 8,816, forward strand.
GAAACTCCTGGCACGACTTCTGTTTCAAAATGGTCAGACAGTCGTGTGAATACGTACATAAAAGAGCCGTAAAACAACGGATCGCCCTCGCACAGTACCACCACATCCCGTCCAGCAGCAAGATGTTCTTGTATAGGAATGACAACCTCGTCATAAATAGGTTGTGCAGCATACGGATCAAGAGCGCGGGGAAGATGATACTGTACCTCGATTTGATTGCCAGGAAGATATTCAGCTACGATACCTCTAGCTATACTTTCCTTATCATCTGCAGATTGATAGGCGACTACTGGGCAAGAACGTAATAGCCGCAGTGCTTTTAATGTTATAAGTTCTGGATCACCAGGACCAACACCAACTCCATAAAGACGACCTTTGTTCATCATTCTTCCTCCGTTGCTAAGGCGTTAACTGCGGCGGCGGCGATCGCACTCCCACCCCGCCGACCATGTAATGTCATAAATGGCACACCACGACTATCTGCAGCCAGTGCTGCTTTCGATTCTGCCGCACCCACAAACCCAACAGGAAAACCCAGAATGAGAGCTGGTTTTGGTGCCCCAGCGCTCAACATTTCTAGTAACCGAAACAAAACAGTCGGTGCGTTGCCAATTGTAACCACAGCCCCTTCTAACACTGGTAGCCACAATTCCAAAGCAGCTGCAGAACGGGTGGTTCCCAGTTTTTGAGCAAGTTCTGGCACATCGGGATGATTGAGGGTGCAAATCACTGAATTGTCTGCTGGTAGTCGTCGCCGCGTAATACCTTCTGCTACCATCCGACAATCACACAAAATCGGTGCCCCTGCTGCTAAAGCTGTACGCCCAGATTCTACAGCTGTTGGTGAAGCTGCTAAGTCATAAACAATATCTGTCATCCCACAAGCATGAATCAGACGCACGGCAACATTTGCGACATCGGGAGCAAGTACAGACAGATTTGCCTCAGAACGAATCATGGCAAAGGATTTATGATATATTTTGTTACCGTCTTTTATGTAGTCAATAGTCATTTGTTAGTTGTTACTCTTATCCCATCCAAAAAAGACTTATTTAACGAACCGCCAAGACGAGCGACTGCGTTGCGGAGCCAGTACTGCAGGAGGGTTTCCCGACCTAGGTATCTGGCGTTGGGGTTCCCCCCGTTGTAGCACCTGGCGTGCCAAGAACCCCAAGAAAAAGATAGGTAATTTTGTAGGGGAAGGCGGTAGTTGTTAGTTGTTTGTTTATTAACCACTAACTACTCTTATTTATCAAACAACCGTTGCAAGTCTGCAATTACATATTGGTTGACAAATTCACCAAATGATGTATTGGAAGCATCACGTTCTGCCATATATATTTGCAACATTCGCTCTAGCAGTGAAGGTAATTCTGTAAAGGACACCCAACCGTAAAGTTCTCGTCCAAATTTTTCGTGACTATCACCATCACCTACGCAGACTTTATAACCTTCCACCACTTCCCCTTTATCTTCAATATTGAAACCAACAAGAGCAATATCGCTCCTGCTATGCTGAGCACAGGATTTTTCGCAACCTGTGAAGTGAATGTTGACTGGTTGGTCAAGAATAACGCGATCATTCAAGTATTGCGCTAATGCTAGGGCATGATTTTTGGTATCTGTTGCTGAAGACGCACATCCGGTGTTACCAGCGCAAGCAACTAGGGCACTGCGAATATTAGTTGCAGACCAATGCAATCCTAAGTTTTCAATTTTACTTTGTATCTTGGGAATCCACTGTTGAGGAATATCTGATATCAAAAGATTTTGCCAAGGTGTCAGCCTAAGTGTAGCATTAGCATAGGTTTCAGCTATATCCGCTAACCCACGTATTTGTAAAGTATTTAATCTACCAACTGGTACGACAACACCAATGTAGGACAATCCTTTGTGTCGTTGGGGATGGACACCTATGTGTTGGTATTTAGAATAGACATTGCATCCAATATCTCTATATTCCTCCTTAATTTGTGTATGACTGCTTTTCACAGAAAAACGCCGTAGTGGATAGGGAAGATGACGTTCAACTTCTTGAAGAAATCTTTCTATACCTAAGTTGTTCAAAATCTCCCAAAAACGTGGCTGACGTGACTTGCGATGAGGAATTGTGTTTCCAATCTCTAGTGTGAGATGCTGCAAATAGACTTGTGCCAATGCACCTACAACCTCAACACACTCTTCTGGTTTTAGCAGGATGTCTGTATCAATAAATGGTTCAAACAGCGATGTACCCAAGTTCAGTTTGAACCGGAAGTAAACGTTATTATCAACCATAACCGCAGTCAGGGCGATATCGTTTGATCGTTCGCCAATCGACACAGAACCACCGCCATCAAAAGCAACGCTGAATTTAGGTGAAAGTGGCGCTAGCTCTGGGTGAGTGGTAATGTAGTGATCTAATTTGCTGATGAGAGGTCGAGTATCAATTAATTCGTATAAGTCGATGCCAGACGTGGGACTACCCATGATATTGCGGAGATGATCAACCTCTGGAACGGCTGAAGCTATACCAATATCTTGTAGGACTCTTAAAAATTTAGCCGGAATCTCTGTACGGATTGCACGGATTTGGAGGTTGGCACGATTGGTAATATTAGTGTAACCAGTTCCCAACTCGTCAGCTAAGTCAGCGATGACACGAAACTGCTGACTAGTCAGTATTCCTCCAGGTACACGGATGCGAGATAAAATACCATCTCGCGCGGACGTTTGATAAAAAAGACCAGGACAACCAGACACGCCTACAACTCCTTCCCCGTGCGACGCAGAGAGCAGATAACAACTGTGTGTACAAGACACCCTTGGAGTCAGCATTCTGACTAACCGAATTTGTTGGTTGTTAGCTGTTTTATCAACTACTAAGCACTAGCAAAATCGGATTACAGCTGCGGCACAGTACCGGAATTTCACCGGACTTTCCCGACTCCAAGTGTGTAGTTTAGCATGAGATAATAGCCATACTTCTTTTTGCCAAATCTTCTTGATTCTTCCATTAGTCGCCAGATGCAGAAATGGTTATCGGTAGTGGGTATTGGTGAGGATGGGCTATCGGGATTGAGTGCGATTGCCTATTCTCTCCTTGAACATGCACAAGTGATAGTCGGGGGAAAACGCCATCTCGCCATGTTACCACCAGACGATTCACGAGAAAAACTCATTTGGACTTCCCCCATCAGTCATTCTATAGAAGAAATTCTCCGTCGCCGGGGTCAATCTGTATGCGTTTTGGCAAGTGGCGATCCCATGTGCTTTGGTATCGGTGTCACTCTCTCCCGCCAGATTCCTATTTCTGAGATGACTATCATCCCCGCCCCTTCATCCTTCAGCCTTGCTTGTGCCAGACTAGGATGGTCACTCACTGAAGTAGAGACATTAAGCTTAAACGCTCGTCCTCCTGCTCTCATCCAAGCGGCTATCTACCCAGGAGCACGTCTTCTGATTTTAAGCGAAGGCAAGGAAACCCCAGCAATTGTCGCTGAAATCTTGACAAAGCGGGGTTTTAGTGATAGTAAAATTACCGTCCTAGAACATATGGGCGGTTATCAGGAGAGAATTATCGCAGGCACAGCCGCTTCATGGACGACAACAGAAATAGCTGATTTGAATACGATCGCTGTAGAGTGTATTGCTGATGCTGGAGTTTTCCCCTTACCTCGGTTAGCAGGACTACCAGATGATGCGTATCATCATGATGGACAGTTGACTAAGCGCGAAGTGCGAGCAATAACACTTTCTGCTTTAGCTCCCACACCGGGACAGTTGTTGTGGGATGTGGGTGCGGGGTGTGGTTCGATTGGTATTGAGTGGATGCGGAGTCATTCTCGGTGTCGGGCGATCGCCATAGAACAAAACTCCACCCGACTACAATATATTGCTGACAACGCCGCCGCCCTTGGTACACCTTATTTACAAATTGTTGCGGGTAAAGCTCCCGCTGCATTGAATGATTTGCCCCAACCCGACGCTATCTTTATTGGCGGTGGTGCAACAACAGAAGGTTTATTCGAGGTGTGTTGGGAAGCTTTGCGTCCGGGAGGGCGTTTTGTTGCTAATGCTGTGACGATTGAAAGTGAGCAGAAGTTGTTGCAATGGCACAATCAGGTAGGCGGGGAGTTGATTCGTGTTGCTGTTCAACGGGCTGCACCTATTGGCGGGTTTTTGGGGTGGAAGCCGATGGTGCCGGTGACGCAGTGGGTGGTGAGGAAGTAGTTGGAAGCGAGTATCTTTTCGAGTTATTTGTCAGGTGGACAGGGCTTGATGTATAAAATTACAGTATATTTGCTCCACAAATATACTGTAATTTTCACTCTATATTTCCTGAAGAGGGATCTGTTGATCTGTAGCCAAGGGATGCTTTAAACTTCGGCTGTGTCTCATATGTGACCTGCCACTGATAAGCTTTGCCGTAAGACCACTTTGTTTGTCATATTACTAAAGTAGATATCTGAGGATGTACAGAAACATTAAAGCCAATGCTATATCAGATAATAGTCAAAGTTGAGTCTGAAGCAATTTACCACCAACCATATAAATTAGAGATTGATAACTTTATCCTCGGAGTAATGCTCAGTCCAGATAAGGTGGTAGAGGAGCTAAGCATTGCTCTAAGGGTAAAGAATTATCAGGATTTTTTACCCCAAGTTAGTTCAGATATAGAAAGCCAGATTACTCGGATAGATATGCGAGATTCGCCGCTGTGTTTTTTACTCGTTGATCTCGCGCAACATATTGAAGCTCTTGGTAGCTTTTGGTTTGGAATTAAAAAGATCTATTGGGAGAGTCCAAAAAGAGCTTGGATAGCTGAATCATTTGAGGAGCAGGAGGCTCTTGAATTTTCAACGCATGATTTTCAGCAAGAGTCTCATGAAAATAAATGCTACAGAGAAATGTCTCCAGGAATGCTAGCATCTCTGGTACAGAATCGTCTCCTTCACCAACATTTAGTTTTGCCAATGTCGTTCTATCGAGAAGCATGTAATGACTTTAGCTCTGGTAGATACACAAGTTCCTTTATCAACTTCTACTTCTATCTAGATGACTTATACGGACAAGGCAAAACAAAAAACAAAGAAGTAGAAAAATTATTTAAGTCATCGGAGCATATCAGGAAAGCTATTGAGCAAACTATACAACTTTATCAAAATGTAGGTGATTCGGAAAATTTCGATCAATTAAAGAAGTTCCTTGATATGGAAAAGTGTGAGTTTAATGTCGATGGAATAATCGAGCTGATAGTACAGGTGCGTGGTAATTTATCACACTTTTCTCAAAAAAGCTCCAAGAAAAAGGGGCATCCTCTAAATCAAAGGGAGTTCAGAAGCATGGCGTATCTTATAAACTCAATTTGCATCCACACATTTATAGAACTTACTACTGGTGAGATGCCAAAGTAGTTTGTACATTCTGGTGGTGTTTAGCTGTATTGGAGTAAGCGGTCTAACACTGCGCTGCACGGGAGGGATGCAAGCAGCTGGTGAGCTAAGTTGTTAGACTGCCAGGTTGTCTGTGGGATGGTGCTTCAACGTTATTGGTAGGGTACTTACGGTTGCATCAAGATTATCGTTAGGGCGATCACTCTTGTGTTGCTCACAGTAGTTCAACAAACTCGTCCACGGTCAAACCCACTTGGCGGATGATCGCACGTAAAGTCCCTCGATCTAACTCTTTGTGATCTGGTACAGTGACCGTCGCTTTAGGTTCTTCGCGAACTAAAATGATGTGGCTTCCACGCTGCCGATTTACGACAAAGCCGATTTGCTCTAGTGCTCTAACACATTCTGCACCTGAAATGACAGGCAACTTACTCATACCAGTACAACTTCTACTCTATCCTCTGGAACAGACTCACCTCGCTCTTGCAGAACTTCGATGTAGAGAGCGATCGCTTCTTCAATATTGGCTACAGCTTCCTCACGAGTTTTCCCCTGGCTAATGCAACCTGGTAAACTAGGTACTTCAACGACAAAATAACCATCTTCACCAGGATACAGCAGTACTTTGCGTTTAGATTCGGCTTGAGGTTTTGCCACTGTTATTGCACCTACTCGGTTACTTGATCCAAATCCTAACACTCAATCAAATATCCGCTTGGGAAACAATCTCTCAAATTTATAGTAGCTGATTCACCAACCACGCCACAGCACTCTCGACATCGCTGACTTGCTCTCCTGGTGGAGTTGCTGGACGCTTTACCATTACCACCTTCACCCCAAGTTCCCGCGCTGCAATAATCTTGGCATACGTCGCATCACCGCCGCTATTCTTACTCACGACTGTATCAATTTGATGTGAAATCAAGAGTTTTCGCTCATTGTCTAGGGCAAAGGGACCGCGATCGCACAATATCACCCCTGATGGCACCAATGCTTCAGTTGCAGGAGGCTCAATCAGTCGCATCAAAAACCAAATATCCTCCAAACTGGCAAAGGATGCAAGTTGCTGCCTACCGATAGTCAGGAATACTCGTTTGGCAAATTCAGGTAATACAGCAGCTGCTGCTTCCACACTATCAACTTCAACCCACCAATCATTAGGAAGACGCTCCCAAGCAGGACGGATCAGCATCAGATGGGGTATTTTACAAGTAGCAGCGGCAGCAGCTGCATGAAAAGATATCTGTTTAGCGAAGGGGTGAGTCGCATCGATCACTACATCTATTTTTGCTTCAATTAAGTATTCTACCAGCCCTGCTTCACCACCAAAACCCCCAATACGTAGTATTCCGGCTGGCGCTTGTGGTTGACTGGTGCGACCAGCTAAAGATGTGATAACTTCTACCTCTGGGATAGCGGAGGCTTTAGCTGCCAATTCTGTCGCGTCACCTGTTCCGCCAAGAATAAGAAGATGCTTCATATTTACAATAGTTAAAGTCTTCGCGAGTATTTGCAAACTATCCAAGGAACGGTTGAGCAATACCTTAGGCTACACCGCCCTAAATCGCTGGAGTCAAGCTAATAATCTTCGATTTTATCGAAAGTCAAAATTCGCAACAAATAGTCAAAGAATATAATTTTACTTAGCCTTACTTAAAGCTTTCAATTCAACCAATCACTAACAAACGGAACACTCAATAGTGTTCTTATTTTATACCATTCTCACTAGAGACGATTTTTTATCTTAGATGTTCCTAAATTATATAAGCTTTATCAAAGTTACATAAAATTTGCCAACACCCTTGGAAAAACTAGATATTGTATCAGTATATTTTTTTATTGTGGTTTAATTCGTACTGACTATTTATAAATACATTATCATTATTCATTGCATTTGCACTAACGTTATGTGCTCTTTGCTCAATATAAAGGCGCTTGCATCTGATTGTAAGTAGCTTCCTATGTAGATATAAGTATGGTCTTAGTATCTATATTTTGCTGCTTTGATATTGTTGGTATGTACTTTAAAAAACTCTTATTTATTGATTACTTATTTTTATTTGATTTTATACACTTCCATACATAAAAATTTCATAAATTCTATCTTTGTACTTAAATGAGTTAAGTACAAGCACTGAAAAAACAAGAATTTAAAATTCTCTAACAAAGCACACTGTAAACAAAGTGATTATTAACGTTTTCTTGACTAGACCTCTCCAAAAATGGCTATGAAACCAATACCCCGCGCTTGCACTAAAAATCATTTTTGGAGAGGTCTACTGGCTCATGGTAGTTTTAATACGTGTTTTAACTTTTTTGTTAAAATTATAGTAATCTAAATAATAGTGAGTATATTACTTACCATCTACCCATTAACTAAAGTTTTCTATTTATTTGAGGTTATTTACTCAATTTTTTGAGTTTCACTGGAAATTATTGAAGGTGGCACTCAAAACTCTCCAGGGTGACGATTCGTTACGAAACAATGTCACATAGTGTTACCAGTACGTATGATGAAAATACCTTTTTATGAAACAGTTGCCTTTGCGCCTCATGACGCAACTTAAGTGTATGAGTTATGACCACAGTCACAACTCATATGAGTTTGCTATTCTTATAATTCAAATAGGCATCTACTTAGGCTAGGCAAAACTTGGCGGACAGCCATATGGGAATAATAGGTAGAGGCGGGAATATACCTCTCCTTGTTTGCGGAAATTTTAGTAAAATCCAATAGTTTTGGTATGGAAAAATACTCTATAAAGGTGTATTTGATAAATAGTTATCCACTTTCTAAATTCTTGTGATACCCAATGATGCTGTAAACTCTCCTGCTAAGTACACGTCACCATAAAACGGGTTCGGAATTGGCTTAAGAGATAATTCATTTCCCTGTTTTGGCATAAATTTGATTTCCGAACCCTATTAATGATGAATTGTACTAAGTGTACTCCTCAGTACAATGAATGTAGATAAGTAGCTTAAACTCTGTGTACAAGCTATCTGTAATTTCTCCCGATTTTCCATTAAGGAGCAGTAAAACTAAGTAAAACCTTAAATCCGCACAGCTACCGAACCAGGAACTAGGCTTTTCCAAGCATTGCTCTGCTTTTGGTGAGGGATCTTTGTTTTCAGGGATTGAGTACTGTAATCTCACATCTGTTATTGCTTTGTCTAAACAGGTGTAAGTCATGCTTCACCAACTTTTCAACAAGACAAAGTACAAGTTTGTGGCAATAATATAGAGTCAATACAGATCTAAGTTGCTAGTTACTAATAGCATCATTCTTCTAGTCTCTAGCCACGAGTACCTATCTTCATATCGTTGTTGTTCTTTAAATCAAAAATCTTTCTTTATGAATATGACGACTCTTCCTATTGGTAGATACAGATTTTTTCAGGCATTACAGCCACTATCTCTACTAGGAAAAATGACCAGTAAACCTCTGAGTGGTTGTTGGCAAGTGTTTAGCCCATCCGCTTCTTGGTCAATCTATTTAGATGAAGGTAAACTGATTTATGCCTGTTATACAGATAAAATGTTTGATGTCATTTACAGGCATTTACACCGTTTAAGTGAGGAAATTCCTACTCTCAATAGTGGAATTGATAAACAGTTGCAGACGCTATTTGAAACTGGACTTGACAATCAAGCAATACAAAATCCAGATTATTTAGCTATTTGCTGGCTCGTGAATCAAAAGTATATGACTCCTGCTCAAGCAGGAATCTTAATAGAGCAATTGGCGATAGAAATTATTGAACAATTTCTGAATATAAAAGAGGGGAGTTATGAATTTGCTTCGGAAAGTGTCCTAGATGATATGCCAAAGTTCTGCCATCTTGATTTACGCTTAATAGTCGAACATTGTCAAAATAGAACACAAGAAGAGGAAAATACTACATCACGCCGGATACAACGCCGATTCCAATCTTTTTCATCAAAAATAAAGCAGTCAAAAGCAAAAATAGAACAAAAATTTACAAATTTTACCAACATTCAAACAGTAGATTTTAATAATAACGATGGTCAACACCAACAGAACTTCCAAAAACCATTTAACAAAAAGACTTATACAGTAGTCTGCGTTGATGATAGTCCTATGATCATCAACGTCATCACGAATTTCTTAGATAATCAAATATTTTCTGTGATTGGAATAGATGACTCTTTAAAAGCTTTAATGCAAATTATCCGTATTAAACCTGACCTCATTTTACTAGATATCGAAATGCCAAACTTAGATGGTTATGAACTGTGTACCCTGTTACGAAAACATTCATACTTTCAGAACACTCCAGTGATTATGGTTACGGGTAGAGCAGGATTGATAGACAGAGCAAAAGCAAAGATGGTTAGAGCAACAGGCTATCTAATCAAGCCTTTTACACAAGTAGATTTGCTGAAAGTTATCTCTCAACACATTGAATAATTTATAAGTGAGCAATACAATTCATACCAAATTTGGGTGACTCCGCTTGAACATTAGTCAGCACGCTTAAGAACAAGTCTCGTATAGCCGCACCTGTCTGTACCAGTGTTCTATAGCGGATTATTACCACGTATGCGCAAAGCGCAGGCTAGGCCAACAAAGCAGCGTCTTCGACAGCAAAGGGAAAACATCAGTTCCTAACAAAGGCGTCTACAACGGGGAGAACCCCCCCTAAGAGCGGACTGGCTTTAACCTACAATATCTTAATGTTTACTTTCACCCATCGGTTCTTATAATAAAAACAAAACTTGACAATCACTTTTGTAGGAATGCTCATAATGAGCAGTTTTGTTTTTTATATTAGCTTCAATATATATCAGGGTCATCACAAGTAAAGTATCTCCTCTTTACAGTTCTAAGGATGTGAAAGCGATTTTATATTCTTCAACGATTGACAGAATATATAATTTGCTATTATAAATTATCTCATTTGATTAGATTATTAACAGTACCCAGGAAACTTGCTAAATAGCGACAATAATTAGTCATGTTTTCTTTGGCAATTGGAGATGACTAATGACAATAACCCTATGGCGCTCTGCCACGCCTTACGGCTAACGCATGATTGCGTGCGCTTTGGGCTTACGGAGACGCGCTCGTCCCAAGGGGACACGCTACGCATTCGCTCTTAGCGTGCGCTGTGCGCTTACGCGAACGCCAGTCGCCTGGTTGTCGGGAAGCAAGGACCGCAGCACTGGTTTCAATAAAGACTCTTGACGAATAAAGATTATGTTACGAGACAAAGAATTACAAACCCAGTTGCAGTTTTTCGAGGAAGTAACTGACTCTCTCAATACCCTAGAAACTGTATTATTAGAAGTCAAATTTAATCGTGAAATTGCTCTATCAAAAATAAATGCTGGAGTCAGAGCTGCTCATTCCATAAAAGGTGGTGCAGGCATAATGGGATTTCGGACTTTAAGTGCTTTAGCTCACCGATTAGAAGATTACTTTAAAGTTTTGACAACTCAGAAAGACCCTTTAGAACTTGACGCTGATTTGCAAAGCCTACTTTTAGCTGGAGTAGATTGGTTACGCCAAATAGTAAAACTACATTCAGAAGGTTATACCATCGATGAACAATGGTTAGCAACCTTTTGTTATCCAGTTTTTGAAGAGTTACAAGATCGTTTGGGCTGTTTGATTTCTGAGGATACGATAACAGTTCTATCACCAGAGAGTGCGTTACAAGACATAATTCGCTTACTGTTTCAAACGGAAGTAGAAGACTGTTTGCAACGCCTAGAATCATTAATTTTAAATAGTGAACAATCTGTTTTGCGACACGAAGCTAATCTCATGGCAATAGAGTTGGGTGGCTTGGGCGAAATGCTCCAGCTACAAGCTTTTACTCAGCTTTGTAAGTCCATAACCGAGAAATTAGAAGCAGCAGAAAAAGTTGAAGAAATTGCACGCTCAGCCTTGCAAGCATGGCGACAGTCACAGACTTTAATACTAACAAATCAAATTGATAGTTTACCAACACAAATTACCCATAATACCCAAAGAAGTTGTAATTTCTATCAAGTTGCATTTCAACAAATCACTTGAGAGTGTTGATACTCGGTTTACTTATCAAAGTATGCCCGTAAACTATACTTTGAATCACCCCAAGGGGGTTGACTCATGATCAATTGCGAAATCTAGCGTGCATCTTGACTACTGAACCAATGACAACAATTGCTGGGGCTTCAAACCCAGATGCCTCAACTTGCTCTACAATTGTTCCCAGCTGACCAACTAATTCTTCTTGATCCGGTCGCGTACCCCACCGTACCAGAGCAATAGGCGTTTCTGAATTCAACCCGGCTTCGGTTAACTGTTCGACGATGTGAGACAAATTGTGGATACCCATGTATATTACGATTGTTTCTGAACCGTGGGCGATCGCATTCCAATTTACGGCGGGTCGGTACTTACCTGCTGCCTCATGTCCTGTCACAAAAGTTACAGAAGAACTATATAACCGATGCGTCAAAGCTATACCTGCATAAGCTGGAGCAGCAATTCCCGATGTCACACCAGGCACAACTTCCACAGGAATTCCAGCTTCTACCAATTCTTCCATCTCTTCGCCACCACGACCAAATATAAACGGGTCACCCCCCTTAAGTCGCACAACAATGGCATTATCCTGTGCCTTAGCAATGAGCAAGTGCGTTGTTTCTTCCTGTAAAATTGAATGACGTCCCCGTCGCTTGCCAGCATCAATCTTCTGGGCTTGAGGATTAATCATCGCCAAAATTGCTGGACTGACCAAGGCATCATAAATCACTACATCCGCACACTCTAACAAACTCTTGCCTTTGAGAGTCATCAACCCCGGATCTCCCGGTCCCGCGCCTACTAGGTACACCTTACCCAAATACTTCTTTTGCTGTTGGTTCTCTTCGAGACGGCTTCTGCCGAACGCGTCCTTCTTTTGGAGAGGGCTTGCGCCGAACGTGTCTTCGCGGTTCATTATTTTAACAAATCCCAAATCAATTCCACTAATTCTTTACTTGCTCCCAAAGGCTCAGTCAGTTGAAAGTTCACTTCAGGAAACTGTAATTTTAACTCTTGTTGCTTTTGAGCAACAGTGTCCGTCATTCCACCTGGAAATAGAAAGTATGGTATTATCGCTAAATTCTTATAGCCAGTACCCACTAACTCTTGTACCCGTGCTTCCAAGCTAGGAGACACACCCAAGTATGCAGCTACTGCTCCTATCTTCGCCGCCATTGCTTCCACTGGAACATTACCTTCAAGGCGACGACTACCATGAGCCAAAAGAATTTTTGCTTCTGCTTTTGTAGCAATCAACTGCTTGGCTAGTAAGCACTCTAAACCAGGGTGAGAGCCTAAGTATGGTTGTAAAAATATCTTAATATTCTGACCGATAGCCTGCTGTGCCAGTGCGACTTGGGCTGGAATATCTTCCATCACATGAACTCCTGGCAACAGAAATAGTGGTTGGATTTTGAGACTATCACATCCAGAATCTAAAGCATTCTTAGCAAATTTTATGATTTGCTTATGCAGGGGTTCAGGATTTAATTCCAAGTACGCTGTACCGACCAAGGTTTGACATTTCAACTGAGAAGTTATACCTCCAGTTGTTGTAACGAGTAAATCGCTTTGTATCTTATGACATAACAGTTCTACCAGATGTTGGATAGCAATTTCCGGACGCGGATCGTGACTTCCGTGAGATACCAGCAAATGTGCAGATGCCATTACCAAGGACGTTACTTAAATGTTTCGATTGATTAAATATAGCGTAGGTTGAATTAAGTCACTATATGGCAATAGATAGAAAATAAGTATTGCCAGAAACTGTTAGTTCCTGGCTGCTGTAGGGATTAATTGAGAATATTATTAGATAGCGGCTTATTTCTCAGCTTACTTTTCGTCTGCAACGGGGTCAGCAATGTAACGGAAAGTAGGTTCCTCGTTCCAAGGACCGCGCTCATCCTTACCATTAGTAGACAAGTTGTAGTAAATGTCTACAGTGCTATCAGGTTGGATATTACCAAAGAATGGGTCAGTTAACTTACCCAAAGAGTCCAACGCCTTCATGAACATTTGAGTATGAGAAATTTCCCGAGTCAGAAGATGCACAAGTGCCTCTTTGGTTCCATCATCAGGAGCTAGCTTAATCAATGACTCGTAAGTTTGACGTGCGCCAGCTTCAGCAGCAATGTCTGCCCGCAAATCGCGCACTACGTCACCACCTTCATTAATATAAGCTGCTGACCAAGCTTGACCTTGACTATCTAGCAAGTGAGGTCCTACACCCCGCACAGCAAACAAGGTACTTTTGTAAGCTTCAGTTTGGTCAACATTTTTGGTATGAGAGTCGATGAGCTTACCAATCATTTCTAAGTGGCTAAACTCTTCGAGAGCAATATCTTGCAACATATCCTTAATTCCGGCATGTTCGCAATGTAAGGATTGCGTCCAGTATTGCAAAGCCGCTGTTAATTCACCTGTTGCGCCACCAAACTGTTCTAGAAGCAGCTGAGCAAAACGTGGATTTGGATCAGCAATGTTAACAGGTCGAATTGTTTCTTTTTTATGAAAAAACACAATAGTTCTCCTTTATTTTAGGTATTTATGCCAATTTCTTCGGAGTATCTTGAATCAGACTCTTGAAATCGGAAAAATTCCTACTCTCTTTACAAAATGTTAACGGTGGCAGCTTGCTGAAACCTTGATCCTGGGGAAGACTTGCTATCTAAGTAGCTCTATCCAAAGTTGTTATTATTTTTGGCTAAGTTACTGCTTTTGAGCGTTGTATGTGTAGAAATTTTCAAAAGCTCCCACCGTTTCAAATTTATAAGAAGGTACCCAATTATTAAGTTTAAAATCTGTACGGTAAACACTAAAAATGAGAAAATCTTGTTTTTCAGTACTAATGGAGATAATTTCCCTCATACGCGGGTTTGCTGCTTCTAGCAGTTTATCGCAGTTCATTCGTATTACATTTTCTAATATATTTGGGCTTTTCTTACAGACATTGCTTTTCAAATACTCGCTCAGGGTTTGTACTGCATACTCTTCATATTTGGTCTGACTAGGATTTGTATTCGCCATTGCCATACCCAAGACTGCTACTCCGACGACTCCCAGGCATGTAATAATAGTGATAGCTCTCATTTGTCTCAACTGCTATTTGCCATAGATATTAGACTCCAGATTATTGAAGTCCGTTCCTTTGGCAAAAGCACTTGATCTATTCAGCAGCTAGTGTTATATTATGGATAATAATGGCGAGCGTAGCCAAGCGGTTAAGGCAGAGGTTTGTGGTACCTCCACTGGTGGGTTCGACTCCCATCGTTCGCCCTGAGGTAATTGTTAGTTGTTCACAGGCAACTGACTCAGCAATCAAAGTGAAATCCCCCAACTCAAGTTTGGGGGATTTTGTTAACAAGGTTTTTTGAGTAATTTTTTATCTTTATTCTCGAACAAAAGGCTGTTTGCGTGTTACGGATGCTCAGCCAGAAAAATTGACCTTGCTTTAAAGAATATGCTGAAATTAGAAATATTTGAAGACATCTTTCATTTGTATAATAAATGACTTAATGTTCCTTGAATTCAATTTCTATTCTTCGCTAACTATAAAATAAAAAGAGAAACTTTTGTTTCAGTTATTTCAGTAATCATCACGCTAAAACAGGATAGGACGAAAGGAAGTTTTATTAGTACTTCCAAAGATATTTACCCTGGCAATCTAAGCGAAAGTTATATGGCAGTAGGTAAGAGTTTATTCTTTAAATGAAATCGGGTTTTTCAATAAAAATGCTTAGTATTTATAATTACACGTTTTGGATAATCACTTGATATTTTCCGTTTTGTTGAAGACAAAAACAACGAAAGAGTACGCCTTTAGTTAGAGTGCAAAATACTCATATATAAGATTAGCGTAAAAAGGTAGAGAGGTTTAAAGATACTCAGAGTAGTAATAATTGCTAATTGCCAAGGTGTAGTACTTGTTTATACGATTACCCATGGGCAGTTGACTATTAGCTATTGCTCAGTCAAATGCTGAATCCAAAACCTACAATTATCTCACAAGTTGCTATGTCAGAATTACTTCAAGCTGTTTTAAATAGTGAAGAAAAAAGTGATTTGCGTTCCCTGATCAGTGAGTTACGTCAGCAAGAAAAAAAATACTTGCTGCGGAACGACATACTCAATTTATATGGTGAATATTGCTCTAAGTACGAAAAACCTGAGCAATTTTACACTGCTTCTCATTTAGCAAAACTTGTTTACTACACTCAAGAAATCATTCAAGAGGAATCAAGTCTGTGCTTCATCATACGACCAAAGATTGCTAGTCAAGAGGTTTACCGACTGACAGGCGACTTGAGTGTACAGCCGATGACGGTTCAGGAACTGTTGGATTTGCGCGATCGCCTAGTAAACCGACATAATCCCAACGAAGGCGACCTCTTGGAATTGGATTTTGGTCCATTTTACGATTACACCCCGGTGATTCGCGATCCAAAAAATATTGGTAAGGGGGTGCAGTTTCTCAACCGCTACCTATCCAGTAAGCTGTTTGCTGACCCCAAGCAATGGCTAGAAGGCTTGTTTAACTTCTTGCGCCTACACCAATACAACGGTGTTCAACTGCTTATCAACCAGCGGATTCAGTCACAGCAGCAACTGTCTGATCAAGTCAAAAAAGCCATCTCTTTCGTCAGCGATCGTCCCAGTGAGGAACCCTACGAAGAATTCCGATTTGAGATGCAAGTGATGGGCTTTGAACCAGGTTGGGGGCATACTGCGCAGCGAGTCCAGGAAAGCTTGAGTATTCTGGATGAATTGATTGACTCTCCCGATCCCCAGACCTTGGAAGCTTTCATCTCTCGCATCCCGATGATTTTTAGAATCGTCTTGGTTTCTGCCCACGGTTGGTTTGGGCAAGAGGGAGTTTTGGGACGTCCCGACACTGGGGGTCAAGTGGTTTACGTCCTCGACCAAGCGAAGAACTTGGAAAAGCAACTGCAAGAAGACGTGATGTTGGCTGGTTTAGAAGGATTGAATGTCAAGCCGAAGGTGATTATTCTCAGCCGCCTTATCCCCAACAGTGATGGCACCCTTTGTAACCAGCGCCTAGAAAAAGTCCACGATACTGAGAACGCCTGGATTTTGCGAGTGCCTTTGCGGGAATTCAATCCCAACATGACACAAAACTGGATTTCGCGGTTTGAATTTTGGCCCTATCTGGAAACCTTTGCCATTGATTCCGAAAAAGAACTGCTGGCAGAGTTTCAGGGTAAACCAGATTTAATTGTTGGTAACTATACTGATGGGAATTTGGTAGCGTTTTTGCTGGCACGCAGACTGCGTGTCACACAATGTAACATTGCCCATGCCTTAGAAAAGTCCAAATACTTGTTCAGTAATTTGTATTGGCAAGATTTGGAGGAGAAATATCACTTTTCGTTACAATTCAGCGCTGACTTATTGGCGATGAATGCTGCCAACTTTATCATCAGCAGCACTTACCAAGAAATTGTGGGCACGCCGGATAGTGTAGGACAGTACGAGTCACTCAAGTGCTTCACCATGCCGGAACTGTACCACGTTGTTAATGGGATTGAACTGTTTAGTCCCAAGTTTAACGTGGTACCGCCTGGAGTGAACGAGAATGCTTATTTCCCATATACTCGTACGCAAGACAGAGTTGAGAGCGATCGCCTCAGATTAGAAGAAATGCTCTTCACTCTGGAAGACGACTCTCAAATTTTTGGTAGACTTGATGATCCAACCAAGCGTCCGCTTTTCTCAATGGCGCGTCTTGACCGCATTAAGAACCTCACTGGTTTAGCCGAATGCTTTGGTCAGAATCAACAGTTGCAGGAACAATGTAACCTGATTTTGGTAGCGGGTAAGTTGCGTGTAGAAGAATCAGGCGACAACGAAGAACGCGATGAGATTGTTAAACTTTACCAAATCATAGAGCAGTACAATCTCTATGGTAAAATTCGCTGGTTGGGTGTGCGTTTGACCAAATCTGACTCTGGCGAAATCTATCGGGTCATTGCTGATCACCAAGGAATCTTTGTACAACCTGCTTTGTTTGAAGCATTTGGTTTGACAATTTTAGAATCGATGATTTCGGGATTACCAACTTTTGCGACGCAATTTGGTGGGCCATTAGAAATCATCCAAGATAAGGTAAACGGTTTTTATATCAACCCAACAAATTTAGAAGAAACAGCCGAAAAACTTCTTGAGTTTGTCCAGAAGTGCGGACAAAATCCCAATTATTGGAATCAAATTTCAAAACAAGCCATTGACCGAGTTTATAGCACTTATACATGGAAAATTCACACTTCTAAGTTGCTATCATTAGCACGCATTTATGGTTTTTGGAACTTTATCTCCAAAGAGAATCGGGAGGATTTGTTGCGCTACATCGAGGCTTTGTTCTATTTAATTTACAAGCCAAGAGCGCAACAATTATTAGAGCAGCATAAGCATCGTTAAGGTCTCAGTGATTTGTCATTTGTCCTTTGGAAAAGACAAATGACAAATCACTCTTGGCTATTTTGTCAATTCATACCAAGTTCTTTGACCAACTATGCCATCCACTCCTAAATTCCGTTTGTTTTGGAAAGCTTTAACAGCAGCTTCTGTCAAGGCACCAAAAACCCCATCAGATCGAATACTATAACCATTAGACGATAACAACTGTTGCAAGACTTTTACAGCAACACCCGAGCTACTAAAACGCAAAATTGGCAAAGATTGGCTAGTATCTATTTGAGGAACTATTTGCTTTCTTTGGCCAATAACTGTTTTAGCTGAAGATTCTGAAGCTACTTGTAACCCGAAAAAATAAGTAGAAGCAAGCATAATCTTCTGACTTTCTTTGAGCGGACTTTTTTTGAAATTTCGGACAGTGTGTTCCCACTCTGCTACGAATTGAGGGATAGCATCAAAGGGCAAAAGTATTTCTGGCTCTGCACATAGATGAAAGCATTGAGTGTTTATAATGATATCTTCTGTTGTGTCCTTTGCTGCGACCTGAAAATTCTTTGCTCTAGCTATATTAGGAGAGCCTTTATAACCAATATTGATTTCTGCTAGATTAAGTATACTTTTGTTTTCTATACTTATGATCGACGTAGCAGCTTGAGCAGCCATATCAGGCTGTACAAATTCAGGTGGTGTAATTTGAGCAGCTGACACTATCTGAGATAGCTGCCTTTGTGTTAACTTCTCCTTGTTATTGTCTCGCTGAACTAATCGCAGTTCCGGTGCAATGGTCGGAGACAGTTGTCCTGTTGTTAACACGCTCGTCATCAGCAGGGCAATATCTGTCATTGTATTTCATTTTACTAACACCCATGTTTCCTTTCACAGGGAAAATTGCTGGTGTTCCGGAATAGACAGTACTGGAAAATAAAAAAATCTGATAAATTCTTTGAAAAGAATTAGCAAAATATGATTTACCAGTATCTGTTAAGTTGTAATGCATTCAAAATGGACTGCGGACTTGTGAAGGTTGTCCTTTGTCAAAAGTCATTTGTCATTTGTATTGCTTTGAACAAAT
Organism: Brasilonema octagenarum UFV-OR1; assembly: GCF_963888615.1. Classification (NCBI taxonomy): domain Bacteria; kingdom Bacillati; phylum Cyanobacteriota; class Cyanophyceae; order Nostocales; family Scytonemataceae; genus Brasilonema; species Brasilonema octagenarum. The sequence goes on from NZ_CAWPKW010000310.1 coordinate 27,736, forward strand.
GAAAGTCTTGCGATGCTCCGTTCGCCGTTCGCCCAAGCCGCGTGCGCTCTGCGCTCAGGCGTGGCGTAGCCATAGGAGCCTTCATGGGCGATAAGCCGTAAGTCCTGCGGACAGGCTACGCCAACGCGCAGCGTGCGCTTTGCGCTCAGGCTTGACGCTACGCGTATCGCAATATGCAAATTATAGGCGCTACAGCTTACTTGTCAAGGTATGTACAAAATACATCAAATGTAGAATACTCATCAAATCTAAAAGTTTTATTCCACAAATCCAGAGAAACTAACTACAAAAAAATACGAATTATGAGTGCTTAAAAGTTTCACAATCCATAATTATATAGCATATCGACTCAATTTTTGACTAACCTGACAATACAGCCCAAGTTCTTGCACCAACGACTCCGTCCGCTTTTAAACCGCGTGAACTCTGGAAAGCTTTAACAGCAACTTCTGTCAGCGCGCCAAAAACTCCATCAATTTGAACAAAGTAGCCATTAGATATTAAAAGTCGCTGTAAGGTTCTTACAGTGCTTCCTGTGTTACCAAACCGTAGAGTAGGTAGACCTGAACTAGAGACAGCTTTCATCTTGATAGATTGTGCTAATGGTTGTATCACGTGATGAGATGTAGGTTGTGCTTTAGGCTGTGACTCAGGCTTTGCTAATGGTTGTTCTTGATTTGCCATATAAATTAATTTATAAAACTATTTTTCATAAGTTTCAACCGTATCTACAATGCCAAAGAAATCACTCATTCAGAAGAAGTGGTTTTCGCTTCTGGGTAGTGGGCACCTCGGACCGCAGTCGGCATGAGTTACTCAGTATTGTTCTATGGATATTATTCATATTCAGGAACTTTGTTTCCGCATTTTTTTGCTAATTTTAATTGAAAAATATGAGGAAGTGGCGAAAAAAAGAGCGAAGCCCCTGACCTATCCTACTAAGGGTGGCTCAGGGGATCATCTATAATATTGTAGCTAAGCTATTCTCAAGCCATACCATCAACAAACGGAAGGAAGTAGAAAGCAAACCCCAACACTGCATACGCAGCTAAGAGTAGTACACCTTCTAACCAATTTGACTTACCGTCGGAACTGATGCTATTAGCAATGAACACCGCTACAACCACAGCTACTAATTCAAAAAGATTAAAATTTAAATCCATCGGTTGACCAAGTACCCGCCCTGCTAAAACTAAAAAGGGAGCAACAAACAGGGCAATCTGCATACTTGATCCCACCGCCACAGAAACAGAAAGATCCATCTTATCTTTCATTGCCACTGTCACGGCTGTTGCGTGTTCAGCAGCGTTGCCAATAATGGGTACGACGATTACCCCTGTAAAAAGTGCTGTCAAACCTAACTCTGATGTAGCTACTTCTAAAGAATCAACTAGCAATTCTGATTCCAATGCAACTAAGAGGGTACATACTAATAAAACCCCAGTCCACAACCAAATATTTGGTTTCTTGAGATGCGTTTCATCTTCGGTTGTTTCTGCCATACCCACATCGTAAAGATAAGTGTGGGTTTTCATCGAGAATAACAAAGTTAGGGCATAAACGAGAATGAGTACCACAGCAACGGCAAGGGACAGATTTTGCAGGGTTTTTTCCTGTATTGCTTGAGAGTTAAATTTCATCGCTGTGGGCAGTAGAATCGCAATCACCGCCAAATTCATTGAAGAAGCGTTGACTCGCGCTACAACTGGCTGAAACGTCTGTTCTTTATGGCGCAGTCCACCCAAAAACATGGAAAGACCCATCACCAGCAGTAAGTTACCGATGATTGATCCGGTGATACTGGCTTTGACGACATTCACAAGTCCGGCGTTTAGGGCAACTAAGGCAATAATTAATTCTGTGGCGTTACCAAAGGTGGCGTTTAGCAACCCCCCTACTGTTGGACCAACCACGACAGCAACTTCTTCTGTGGCTGTCCCCATCCAACCTGCTAAGGGCAAAATAGCTAAACCAGCAGTGATGAAAACTGTTAACTCTCCCCACTCTAAGTAATGAGCCGCTATGGAAACCGGAATAAACAGTAACAAAACCAAAAATAGAATGTTTTTACCTGACATTTGTCATTTTAATGTGAAAGTATTAGAAACAGATGTGTAAGCTTAGAACTCCTCCGTCAGTCCTGAGCAATGAGTTTTCTGTACAACAGAATTCTGAGTTTTGAATATATTACACTACAACACCGACGAGCACTCCCATTGATCAAACTCTAGGATACCCCCAGTTCTCTAATTAAGGAGTTCTCAAATTTAACTATTTGCTTTCTCGACAGAGATTTGTAAAATAAGATTGCGATATAAGTACAATTTGAAATGTTTCGTTGCAAAAGTTTCCAATAAACTTCTGATTTTACACCAAGGATGGGGTTTAATATATTAAAAGACAATTAAATTTTTAACAGTACCAACGACGAAGCCTGCTAACATGGCTTATGTCAATAGGTTGATTGCATCGGGCAAAAGACTGCTTGATAATGCAGATTACCCCCAACACGAACACCACTACCTCGGAATTTGGTTTGATATCATAGTTGCTGTTGAAACTAACTGTTGTTGAAATGCCGCTGTAGGAAGGTTTATCAGCATTATCAAAGAAAGCAACTGCAAGGACTGTTTATTTTTTGGAATAATTTCATGACTTCTGCTGCTGAACTACCAGCTAGTGCTGGTTCAAATTTGACGCCACCTGAAAATATCAAAAACACCCAAATGCCCGATCCCCTGAGACAGGCTACTGGTGTTTACGTCACGGTTCATGGCCATTTTTATCAACCACCACGCGAAAACCCTTATCTAGACGCGATTGAACGCCAATCTGGTGCAGCGCCTTTCCATGATTGGAACGAACGAATTCACCATGAATGTTATCGCCCCAATGCCTTTGCCAGAGTGTTCAATGAGCGCGGCGAAGTGGTGGGGATCGTAAATAATTATGAGTATTTGAGCTTTAATATAGGAGCAACGCTGATGTCGTGGCTAGAACGCCACGATGTAGAGGTTTATCAGCGAATTTTGGAAGCAGACGCTAAAAGTTGCTATCGCCTCAACGGACATGGCAATGCGATCGCGCAAGTATATAACCACATCATCATGCCTCTGGCAAATGAGCGTGATAAATACACCCAGATTCGCTGGGGCAAAGAAGACTTCCGCTCCCGCTTTGGACGTGATCCCGAAGGAATGTGGCTGGCAGAGACTGCTGTAGACTACCCCACATTGAAAGCTTTAGTTGATGAGGGGATTCGCTTTATTGTGCTTGCACCATCACAAGCACAACGTTGTCGTCTTTTGCCCACCCAGGATAATCCCAACCCTGAATGGTACGAAGTTGGTGGGAGTCAGATTGATCCCACACGCCCCTATCGTTGCTTTTTGAAAGAGACTGACGAATTAGAAGTAGAGGCAGGATCAGATAACTCATCTGTTCAATCGCGCCCCTATATCGATATCTTCTTCTACGATGGTCCGATCTCGCGGGATATGGGCTTTAGTGAGGTTCTGTTCAATTCCAATCATTTAGCTGGACGCATCGGTTCAGCTGTGCGTGGGGATCATCGTCCTGCACAGTTAATTTCTGTCGCCACAGATGGGGAAACCTTTGGACATCACAAGGCAGGAACCGAAAAAACATTAGCCTACGCCTTTAAAAAAGAGTTTCCCCATTGGGGTTGGACAGTCACCAACTTTGCCCACTACCTCAGCTTAAATACTCCCACATGGGAAGTGGAAATTAAGTCAGTCACAGCATGGAGTTGCGCTCACGGCGTTGATAGATGGCAAGATGATTGTGGTTGCGGTGGTGGCGGTACATGGCACCAAAAATGGCGTCGCCCCTTACGAGATGCATTGAATTGGCTGCGGGATCAACTGATTTCAGTGTATGAAGAGCATGGCAGACACTTTTTCATTGATCCCTGGCAGGCACGAGATGAATATATCCAAGTGATAGGCGATCGCTCTCCAGAAAACGTGAGTCGGTTCCTGTTGCGTCACCAAACTCGTAAACTCACAGCCAGTGAACAAGTAGACGCCCTGCGCCTATTGGAAATGCAACGTCATGCTTTGCTGATGTTCACCAGTTGTGGGTGGTTTTTTGAAGAACTTTCGCGACCAGAAGGAACGCAAATTCTGCGTTACGCAGCGCGTGCTTTGGAACTCGCAGGGGATGTCTCTGGCGTACAGTTGGAAAAAGGCTTCCTCAAACACCTAAACCAAGCACCCAGCAATGTTGATTCGTTCAAACATGGTGGTGAAGTTTATCGCCAGTTGGTGCTAACGGCTCAAGTCGGCTTTAAACAAGTTGCTGCCCAATACGCCATAACCTCACTCTTTACCAATCACAAACCTGTAGAGACGCCCCATACAGCGTCTTCACAAAATGGGCAGAATGGTTCGAGCAAGCATTCTCATCTACATAAAAAGCGGGTTTATTGCTACACCGCCAACGAACTCGATTACCAATTGCAACGGATGGGATCATTGACTCTGGCTGTGGGAAATTTGTACCTCGTCTCAGAGATTACCTGGGAAAGCGAACATTTAGTTTTTGCTGTTCTGCATCTTGGTGGTTGGGATTTCCATTGTTGCATTCAACCCTTCGAGGGACGATTGGCTTACACTGAGTTAAAAGAAAAGCTGTTTGGGGCGCTGCAAGAAGGTAGTGCAGCTCATACAATCTTGGCGATGACGCAGTTCTTTGGTGAAGAGTCTTTCAGCTTGCGCAATCTTTTTGCAGAAGAACGCCATCGACTCATGCATCTGTTGAGTCAAGAAACTTTGTCACGATTAGACCAACTTTATACCCAAGAGTATCGTGAGAATTACGGTGTTTTGATGGCATTCCACCGTGATGAAGTCCAAGCACCGCAAGAGTTGCAGGTAGCAGCAGAAATAGCTTTGGGATATCGATTTTTGATAACTTTACGCTCACTTGATCAAGACATTGCTGAACCGCAATCAAGTTGGAATCACATCGTCGAGTTAGAGGCGATCGCCACAGAAGCCAAGCACCTGCATTGTCATCTAAATATTCGCGAAGGTAAGCAGATATTAGAGCAGTTAATATTGCGTTCTCTGTGGCAATTCTTGCACGATCCCAGCGGGACTTTTGATGCAGATTTGCAACGGCTAGAACGATTAATTGATGTGGCAAATCAGTTAAATCTTGGTATCTCTCTTGAGCGCTCTCAAGAACTATACTTCAGTTGTTTGCACAGTCAGATTGTGCCACGCTTTATGGCTAAAACTGCTCAAAGTCAGGATAGCGTTCAGTACCGTCAGTTGTTGAAGCTGGGGCAAAAATTAGGGGTAGAAGTGAGTACTTGGTTAACTCAGTTGGGCTAAAACGACACCAAAATTTTTCCCTCTCCTTGATAAGGAGAGGGATGCCCGACAGGGCAGGGTGAGGTTTTCCCAGAATTTTGGGTAATTGATGACTTGTGTGTACACCCCCAGCCTCCAGCGGGAGGTATGAGAAAGTGAAATCAAGTCAAACTCTTTTATTTGAACTATAAGAACTTAGACTTTGAGAGTTATAAAAAGTGAAAAACAGTCATACAACAGAAGATATATGATTTGATAGAAAATATATTATCAAACAAATGAAACAGGCGTTGATTTGGCTTTGTGCAGCTACCCTCATTTTTGGTTTAATGAGCTGTGATCGCATTTTTCCCTCTGGTGACTTAGTGCAAAAAGTCAGTGATGGCGATACTATCGCGGTGAAAGACGCCAAGGGGGACAAAATCAATGTGCGGTTTGCATGTGTGGATGCACCGGAAATCCCGCACTCTAAGAAAGAAAAGCAAAGTAAAAGTTCTGTTCTTCGTAATCAATTTGATTGGGGAGCAAAGGCGCAAGAACGAGTGCAGCAACTGGTGAATCAAGGAGGCGATCGCGTCAAACTAAATATCACCGATAGCGACAGGTACGGACGCAAAGTGGCTGAAATTCGTTTGCCCAATGGGACTTTTATCCAAGAAGTATTAGTACGAGAGGGATTAGCGCTTGTTTACCGTCCTTATTTAAACAAGTGTCCCAGCAGAAATATCGTTGAACAAGCTGAAGTTCAGGCGCAAAATAGTAGGCGAGGAGTCTGGAGTGATGCGAAATTTGTCAAGCCTTGGGAATACAGGAGTTTATACAAATAACATTTAAAATTTGAGTAGCGAGTTTTACAAGCCTCGTGAAAGCAATTTTATTATGTCACCTTACCTGGAAGCCATTTCTATTTACCCAATTAAATCTCTCGACAAGATTGATGTCAATCTAGCAAGAATTCTTGAGAGTGGCGCACTTCAGCATGACAGAGAGTTTGCCTTATTTGATCAGCAAGGTCATTTTGTCAATGGAAAGCGCAATGCCAAGATTCACTTGCTGCGATCAACGTTTGATCCTAACTTAAAAACACTCTCCCTACACATTCAGGGAACTCACCAAAAAGCTATTTTTCACCTTCATGATGAGCAACCCTTCGACTACGCTCAGGGTGAATCCTCTCTAGAAGCCTGGTTAAGTGATTACTTTGCTTTTCCAGTTAAGTTCATGCAAAACACAATAACTGGTTTTCCAGATGATCTTAATGCTAAAGGACCCACCGTGGTTAGTACAGCCACACTTGAAGAAGTCGCTTCCTGGTTTCCTAATATGAGTGTTGATGAAATGCGACTCCGTATGCGAGCGAATCTAGAAATTGGTGGAGTTCCAGCGTTTTGGGAAGATCAATTATTTACTGAAGCAGGAAAGTACGTTCACTTTCAAATAGGAGAAGTCTTGTTTGAGGGAGTTAATCCTTGTCAGCGTTGCGTCGTTCCCTCACGAGATTCTCAAACAGGAAAGGTGACAACTCATTTTCAGAAGGTGTTTGTGGCTAAGCGCAAGGATTCTCTACCATCTTGGACAACGTCAACCCGTTTCAATCATTTCTACAAGTTAAGCGTCAATACAAATATACCTGCATCAGAAGCAGGAAAAATACTACATCAAGGAGATGAGGTCAAAATTCTGAGTGTCAGCCAAAGCAACGTAAGGATAGCGGATTGAACAACATCCAAATCACTCGTTTAACCTCACCCTGCCCTATCGGGCATCCCTCTCCTTAGCAAGGAGAGGGAAAGATTGACTGGTTCCCAGCCTGGAGGCTGGGAACCCATCCTGGGAGGCTCCGCCTCCGGGGGCTTGACAGAGGCAGAGCCTCTCAAAATACATTCCCAGCTTAGAAGCTGGGAACGAGGCAACCTCACCCTGCCCTGTCGGGCATCCCTCTCCTTATTAAGGAGAGGGAAAGATT
>NZ_CAWPKW010000311.1:0-34988 GCF_963888615.1 Brasilonema octagenarum UFV-OR1
AATTACTCATTCTCCCACAGTAATACCTGGTTAACTTACGCCGTGCTGTACTAGGCAATCGCCCAAGATTCAAGTCAATCAGGCACTATTCGGCTTGGACTTACCCAGACGGTGCAGGATTCAAAGTTGAGTCCAATGGTGAAGACGGGTATTTGAATCTGTCAAAAATCGGTCGGGTTCAGATGCGCGGCAAAGCCAAGTACTGGGGCAAGCCGACAACTTGCACGATTGTTTACCGCAATCGTAAGTGGTACGCATCTATCACTGTTGATGTTCCAGATCAAGCGTTAAAGCTTGAGGCCTTGCCATCTGGTGCAGTTGGTATTGACTTGGGTTGTAAATCAGCACTGTCAATCACTGACGGAGAAAACCATCAACAAATTGACGCTCCAAAGTTCTTGAGGAACGCGGAACGTCAGATCAAGAAAGCATCTATTGAGAAAAGACGGAAACGAGCACCAAATAGAAAGAAAAAAATCAAAGCTTCTAGAAGATGGAAGAAAGCCCAATCAAAAGTCAGCAAACTTACTCGAAAAGTTGGCTTACAGCGTCAAAATTGGGTTCATCAAGTTGCAGCAGAAATAGTAAGCAGTAATAGCTTCGTTGCAACCGAAAAACTAGAAGTCAAAAATATGACTAGTAAAGCAAAAAAGGCTAAACGTAGGAAGCAAAAAGCTGGGTTAAACAAATCCATTCTTGATGTAGGGTTTGGAATGCTTCGTAGTACTATAAAGTACAAAGTAGAACAAGTCGGTGGCGTGTTCATCGAAGTCCCCACCAAGAAAGTAAAACCCAGCCAAACCTGTCCCAAATGTGGGCATCAACACAAGAAAACGCTCGATGTCAGAGTGCACGAGTGCAGATCTTGTGGATATGTGCAAGACAGGGATATAGCTGCAGCCGAGGTCATGCTTTACTGGGCAAGAGGAAATCTGACGGGGCTTGGAACGAACCTCGCAGACGCTGATGCGGCTAGCTCTACTTCACGCACCACCAAAAAGGCTGGAAGCATGAAGCAACTAGGGCAAACGAAACGTCAAAAATCTGGATCTACTGGTTTGGGTGCAGAAACCCAGACCTCAACGAAGTAGGTCTGGGTAGTTCATTCTTGAGTTCCCTCAGAAGGGGTAACTGGTGTTCCTGGCTTGAGTTGCGACTGGGCAGGCGGCACTATAATCTGTTCGCCAGCACGCAAACCAGAGGTCACTTCTACGGTTACTAACCCCTCCAATCCCAGGTTGATGGTTCGTTTCTGGGCTTTATTTTGACTATCCCGAACCCAGACAAAGGGCTGTGCTTCAGAGCGTTGAATCGCTTCTGTACTCAAAACGACTACGTTTTGTCGTTGTTCTAAAACAACCTCAACATTCACCCGGCTACCAGGGAGCAATTTGCTAGTAGGGGTATCAAGCAGCACCGTTGCAGGCACCACCGATTGAGTTGATTGGTTTTGGCTGCCGCCCTCCTGTTTCTGAGTTTCTTCAGGTGTGAGTGCTTGAGGATACAAACTTTGCACACGTCCGGTGAACTTCTGTGCTGATGGTCCGATCGCATTCACGCGGGCAACTTGGTTCACCCGGACTCGGGCTGCGTTGAGGGTGGAAAGCTGAAGCTTGACCAGTACTTCCTTAAGGTCGCCTAAAGTGAGCAAGTTAGTGCGGAACTGAACCCCATCACCATCCTTGACATAAACACCCAAAACTGCACTATCAAACGGCGCACTCACAATGGTATCTTTGAGTTGCTGCTGAATGCGTTGGCGCTCCAGTTCCAGACTCTCAAGCTTGAGAGCGCTGATACGTGCCTCTGCCTGAGCATCTCGCACTTTTGCCTGGTCTGCACGCACTGTGTCTTCCTGCTTTTGAACTTGTTGTTGAGCAACAGCTCCCACTTTGGCCAGGGATGAAAGTTTGCTGAGTTCCCGCTGTTCGGCTGTGAGTTGCTGCTGGGCTTCGACAATTTTCTCACGATTGCGTACCACGGTAAATTCCTGTTCCCGAATCTCCAATTCATGCTTGGCAATGGCAACTTTTCGCTCAGGATAACGCAACGTGAGTAGCACTTGACCAGACCTTACTTTCTGCCCTGGCTTTACCAATACCCGTTCCACTGCACCATCGGTTGGGGACTTGACTACCCTCTGTTCGCGTAGTTCAACAGTACCGCTCTCATTGATTGCGGTTTCAACATTGCCTCGCTCCACCGTGACCAAGCTTACTGCGACTGCTTCGGGAGGTCGATTCACAACTAGGAAGTAGGTTAAATAGCCGCCAGCGCTGAGCGCCGCTAGAACCCCTGACCACGCTAGCCATTGAATTCCAGTTTTAAATTTCTTTTTTTGGTAGTGCCCCATCATAAAAACCTCACAGGTGATGGCTATTGATTTGGGGAGATTCTTGACCAACAAAGAACTCAGGAGTCAGAACTCACAAGTCAGAATGTTAAACCCGTTTTCTCCTTGCTGAATTAAGAGTTCTGGTTCGGTGAGAACTGGTTCCAAGCCCCAGAATTGATTCGTGGAAAAAAAGAAAGTCTTCCGCGTTCAAATCCCCACGGATAAAATCCTGGGGATATTCTGTAACTATCGTTCTGTCTTCTGTGTTCTTCTTAAGCACCCGCAGCTTGAAGCCGTTTTTTTGGCAGTATAAGATTTTGTATGCTTTATGCCATCATATAGGATTCTTATTTGATTTTTAAACAGAACTCAGTACAGTTTTTATTAAGCCTTAAGAATTAAAAGTTAACTGCTCGGGTGGTTCCTGCTTTCTGCTGTAGAATTCATTATGCATTCAATCAGACGAGATAGAGTTTTACGGGCGTCAAAATACTCTTCGGCAATGGCTCGGGCGGCTTTGCAGTGGAACTCGTAGCGGCTGTTAATCTCTTCAATTGAGGCGATCGCCTCCTCCAAGTTACGAAATGCCATCACTCCTTCTCCTGTTGGTAGCCAATCGGAAAAGCCTGTCTCTTCAACCACCACAGGACGACCGCTGGCAAGATAAGAAGCGCTGCGATCATAAAACAAACCACAGTTGCTAATCACAAAGGCGTGCTTAGCTACACTAAATTCTGCCTTGGATTGCTGAATGTATTGTTGATAAGTCCAAGGAGTCTGAGTTGGTGGTTCTCGTAACTCCCAGCCTTTGCTTGCAAGCAAGTTGCTGGGTGTCTTAGCTCCACTCACTGCTAACTCCAAAATAGATCCTACCCGCTCTGGTAAATTGATATAGGAAGCGAATGAGTCTGCCTTTAAGCCGTAGGAGATACCATTGTATTCTCGTGCTGGGTAACTTTCCCATTGCATAACCGTTGTAAATTTGCCTTGGGAATCAGACACAAAAGGTGTGACTGGCCAAGCATCTAGAACTATTGGTACACGCGTGGGTTGCCAGGGAAACCCATCGTCGGGAATAGAACATTGGGCAAGACCGATGTTTTCTGAACAAGAGAAGAAAGCTGTATGTTGACAAGCTTGCTTGCGGGCGACTGGATCGGTTATGTGCCGAATTTGAGTAAAAACCGAATCTCCCTCAATCAAAGCACGCTCAGGAATCTGTTCCCACCAAGAACGCACAGGATTAACTCCATTGATGTTCAACAGCAAATCGGCTGTTGCACAAATTTCCCCGATTCGGTCAGCACATGATCCTAGCCAGGAGTTTGTATGGGCGTCGTAATAAGCCCAGCGATCGCCCAGTCCAACTTGCTCAAAAATGCTGTTGGCAAACTGTAAGCCATAGGTAGGGTCAGTATCCGTAAGCCCCCGAACCGGGTCGTAGCAAGAGGGATAATCATCACTATCCTCAATAAAGTACACCTCATGACCCAGACTTGCCAAACCCATAATGTATTGCAGAGGATGCCAAGCCATACCGCCTAAAGGTCCGCGCACAATATAGCCGAGGACGACGATCCGCAGACGGCTGACTGAATCGACGTTTTTCTGTAACAAGTGTGGTAAAGTCTGTTTCATGACTGGAGGTCGAATACGACGAGACGGCTATTCTTAAACACACGAGGGTAGCGAGAGCGTAGGTGACGGTAGAATCCAGAGTAGTAATCAAACCACCAGAAGGATGGCCACCCAAAGACAATAAACTTCACTCCCTTTTGTTCCCACCGTTCAACTTCCTCGATAGCGGTTGTGTCATCTTCTGGTGGTCCCCAATACAGCCCATCTTTTTCTACAAAGGGAATAGCACGTCCACCAGCGATCGCCTCATATTGCCACTGACCATCATCAACCAGGATAAAGCTTTCATCAGGTGGTATCAGCTTCGCGACTTCCTGAGTTGCAAATTGCAATCGTTCTTCCCAGGTATGCTGCATATATGGCAAAGCCAAGTGTGCAAATTCGCTTTGTCGGGCGTTAAGGGCGAGGAGGCGTTCTGCTAACCATTTGCGATATTCTGGATCTGCGGCGCGATCGCTCTCTAACAGGTAACTCACACCGTCAATTATCTCAGCCATCACCCCAACCGGTCCATTGCGGTCATAGCGCCAGTCAGTTTCTGTGATCTGTCCTGGGTGCAGACGGACGTGGACAAGTTCCTTCCGCAAGAACAGGATATCGAAGCGTGCAGTCATGCGGTAAACCATCGTCAAGTCGAATGTATGCTTGGTGTGGGGGCTGTCGAACGATCCAACAACTGCCAGCGCTGACTTCCGTAGAAAAATACTTGAGGTATAAACAGGACAACCCTGCCAGGAGACAGTCTGTTCCAGAAAATCTAGACCGTTGATCACACCATCTGCTATCTTTTTTGTCTCTTGAAAGTGTAATAAATTACCATCAATATCAATGAACCGGACTAAGGCGAACGAGAACGCGACTTGCGGATGCTCATCCAACGCCTGGACAGATTCGCTAATCAATCCTGGGAGCATCAAATCATCATCGCTCAAAATTGTTAAGTAAGGGCTGGTGTTGAGTTCGATCGCGCGGTTCCAGTTACCCAGCACACCAATATTAGTCTGATTGCGGATGTAAGTGATTCGTTCATCCTGCTGGGCGAACGAGCGCACAACTGCTTCTGTGTCGTCATCCGAGGCATTGTCCAAGACTAAAACCTGAAAATCTGGATAATCCTGTGCCAAAACACTCTCAAGACTAAATTTGAGTAAGGAGGCTCGATTGTAAGTAGGAATTGCTACAGTTACTCTTGTTTCAGACATGACCTAAAATCCCTAATGATTTACTTTCTCTATAAAATTTCTCAGTACTTTTTCTGAATCGAAATATTCATACGCAATATCACGTGCTGTTTTTGCATGCAATGTATAGTTTGCTTCAACATTATAAATAGCAGCAACAGCTTCCTCCTGCGTTTTGAAGGTTAAAAGACCTTCTCCCACTGGAAAGACCTCCGTAAAGCCAGTATCCTGAACAACAACAGGACGAGCACCAGCCAAGTAGCAAGCGGAACGGCAACTAAACCAACCACTAGACATTGCGACGTAAACGTGCTTAGCAGACGAAAGCTCACCGCGTGAGTTGGCGATAAACTTCTGATAACTTTCCGGTGTTAAAGTGACGGTTGGTCCATCCACCACATTCCACCCTGCGTTTGCTAACCGCGCCAGTGGAGCATTCACACCACCTACAGCTACTTTGAGCGGTACACTCGTGTGTTGGGGCAATGAAAGCACTTTCTCAAACTCACTTCCTTTGCTCTTATACTCCACACCCTTGTAAACCAGCTTTCCCTTGAACGCGTTCCAAGTCATGACTGTTGTCCACGCTTCCATCTGAGGCGGTTCCACTCGTGCGACTTGCTCCCACAAATCCATGACAACTGGCATCCGCGTCGTCTTCCACTCAAAATCTACCTTTGGAATGATGCATTTTGTGCTGTAGATGTTTTCTGCGTAGGTGAAGTGTTGATCGTGGGCAGCCACCTGAGTACACCACCGCTCTACGTTCTCTGACCAGTCGAAGCGCTCGCTGAGCATAAGCTGGTTATAGCCTGGATCTGTGTCGAGGAAGATTTTTACACAGCGCGATGAGAGGTTGTCAGGAATTATGCAGGCTCCACTGACATTTAAAAAGACATCAGCGGTTCGTGCAACTTCGTCGAATTCTGCCTGATTCATTCCAAAGCTGGTTGAGTGCAGGTGGAGGTAATGCCACCGTTCAAGCAGTTCTGGCGCGTAGTGGTTGAAAAAATCCCTAATGTACTGTGCTGAGTAGTTGCCTTCGGAGGTATAAGTTTTGTTGAGCGGATGGTATGGCCAGCTCCACGTGTCTTCGTGATAATAGACATCGTGTCCCAACTGTGCCAGACCGATGACGTACTGTAGATAATCCCAAGCTACTCCGCCGACTGGGTATAAGCCGACGAGTCCTGTGACGATGATCCGAAGTTTTGAAGACATTGGTGGCTGATTGGAAAATGGGAGTGATATTGTTTCTGGTTTATTCTGAAGAATTAAAAAACCGCAGAGGCGCAGAGGAGCCAGTGCGTTGGGCGGGTTTCCCGACTTGAAGCACCTGGCGTGACGCAGAGGAAGAGAGGGAGTGAGGGAGAAATATTTTTCTGCTCACAAGTGTATGTGGTTGGTGAGGGTTAGTACTTATGATTGGAAAACAACAGAGGGAACTGCTTCTGGGTTTAAGATTGCTTGCAAATCAGTATCTGGTCCCATGGCTAAGCGTGGTAAACGATATGGATTGGCGCTCGCCTCGGCTACAGAAACAGGATCACCGCCATAGAGGCAGGCTGCTTGATATCCAACTCGTTGCAGGACTTTTTTGATGGTTTGGGGGTCTTGTCCATCATCTCCATAGGGGTAACAAAAGATATCGACGGGCTTTTTCAGCCCAGCTTCTAGGGTAGCTTTGGAGCGGGACAGTTCTTCTTCTTGTTCGGCAAGGGATAGGTAGGAAAATGCCCGATGTGTGACTCCATGAGGTTGGACGGAAACGTTAGAACGTTCTAGTTGACGCAGTTCATCCCAAGTACAGATTGGTTCTTCGGGTTCACAGTCGGTATCGAAAGAGTTATGTTTTCCAATGAAGTCAGTTGGTACGAAGATGACGCTGGGATATGCAAATTTGAGCAACAAGGGAACTGCAGTCGTTAGCATCGACTGATAGCCGTCATCAAAGGTTAGTAGCGCAGAGCGTTTGGGTAAGATTTCTGGTGTAGTCAGACCTTGCAGGAAGGTTGCTAGGTCGATAACTTGCCAGTTATTTTTCTGGAGGTAGGTTAAGTGGTCAACAAATGTTGTTTCTGGTATGTAGAACCATGACTCCCAACCATTGGGAGGCGGCTCACCAATCTTGTGAAAACTTAAAATTGCTATGGTGCGATCGCTTGTTTGGTTAGTGCTTGCGGAATATTCCACGGCTCACCTCATACTGTATAACTTTAGACTTAACTTTGTGAAAAAATACTTATAAATTGATAAAAAACCGCCAAGACGCCAAGAACGCCAAGAAAAAAAGAACAAACTTAAAATGCTTTTTATTACACATGAAATTTTTATAAAAATACCTTTTCCAGTAAATGTTTAGTCACTTTCTGGGCGTCAAAATATTTTTCTGCGAGTGCACGAGCTAAATGGCATTGTTGTTCATAATCAGCGGCTATCTTTTCTAAGCAGCGGGTTGCTTGCTCCAAATTGTTGAAGCGAAAGAGTCCGGCGGAATCTGGAAGAAACTGGCTTGGACCTGTGTTCTGAACGATGGCGGGCTTACCACTGGCTAGATAGCAGATGGTGCGATCGCTAATCCAAGCGTTTTGCAACCGAATACAGGATGGTTTGACACAGCTAAATTCGCCTCGGGAGTTCTGAATGTAATGCTGGTAGTCCTGGGGTGTGGATGAAATTTCTAGGGAGTGACGGATACGCCAACCTTTTTCCTGTAGCGTTATTACCTCGTTTTGTTCGTTATCTCCTAGGCAAAGCGCTAATTCTAGCGCCTGGTTTGTCTGTTGTGGTAAGTCAAAATATGGCAGGAAGCCAGTTCGTTTATCGTTGGTGTAAACCTCACCTTTGTCTTCCATCCATTCGTCACCACTCCAGTGTGAAACAGTGGTAAAGGGTGCATCTGCAGTTGTTGGGTGCGGTGTCCACCAATTTAGTGCCACGCATGGGGGCGTATAATGCCACTCCAGTCCTAAGTCTGGAATCTGAGTGCCTGGTTTACCAACCGTTTCGCCGATAGTGAAGTATATGTCATGGGGCGCGACTTCTAGAGTTCTGGCGCTGATCCAGGTTTGCAACAGACCAGGATCGATATCTAGTAAGACGGATCGTCGGAAGCGCTTGACGACATCGGAGGGCATACCGTATCTCATGTTCAGCAGTAAATCTGCCTCAGTTGCTGCTTCGAGATCTAAGCAATCACTTTGTACAGTTTCAGGTAACGGCTGATCATCAGCACAGCAAAGCGCTACCGATTCTGCTAAGCCGTATGGCTCTAAGTTATGTTTTAAAGCAGTTACCAACGCTTGCACCTCTGGTGCGCTTGTCCAAGGGAAAACTGCTTCCAGCCAAATCACTTGACAACCAAGGGCGCGTAGTCCTAAAGCCCAGTTGAGATAGACCCACAGGTGACCGCCACCTGTAGGATAGTAGAGGGTTTTGGCGTAGAGGCAGACTTTGACGCTCATATAAGCTCCTCTAAATCCTCGTTAATGTTAGTGTTGTGTTCACCAAGTGCAAGCCGATTTTTAATTGCGTTTGACACGTCTTTAGTCACACTAACGATTTGTCCATTCTCAAGTTCTAAGAGCATGTCGCAGTTTTCCAGTGTGGTTAAGCGGTGAGCAATCATAAAGGTGGTGCGCTTGTGCATAAGGCGTTCCATCGCTTCCATGATTGCGGCTTCGGTTTTTGTGTCCACTGAACTGGTGGGTTCATCAAGAATCAGGATGGGGGCATTCTTCAGGAAGGCGCGGGCTAATGAGATGCGTTGACGTTCTCCACCTGAAAGGGACATACCCCTTTCTCCGACTTGAGTTTCGTAGCCTTGGGGTAGTTTTGAGATAAAATCATGGGCGTTAGCGGCTCTTGCTGCTGCTATAATCTCTTGATTGCTGGCTTCGGGGCGGGCATAGGCGATGTTCTCAATAATTGTGGTCGAGAAGAGTACAGGTTCTTGAAGGACGATCGCAAACTGATTGCGTAAATCAGCTAGTTTGTAGTCACGCAAATCTACGCCATCAAGCAGAATCTCACCGCTGGTGGGGTCAAAGAAACGCATTAACAAGTTGACCAGAGTTGTCTTACCTGCGCCTGTTCTGCCGACAATACCTAAGCGCGTTCCTGCTGGAATCTCAAGGGAGATGTTATCTAGAACTGGTTGGTTATTATTGAAACCAAAGCAGACGTTACGGTAGACCACAGTTCCCCGGGCGCGAGAAAGTGGTTTGGCATTGTTGCGTTCAAGGACATCTAGTGGTTCATCAAGTAGTGATAAAGCTCTTTCTGCACTAGCGAGTGAACGTTGCAGTCCTGTCACTTGATTGCCGAGAGCTTGTAGCGGTCCGTATAATTGTGCAATATAGGAATTTACTAACAATAATTGCCCTAAGGTCAAAATTCCTGTTTGAACATGTCGTACACCCATGAAAAGAACGACAGCTGTTCCCAAAGCAATGCTCAAGTTCACAACGGAGCTAACAAGATTCTGAATCAAGGTAACGCGGATAAGTGCCCAAACTGCTTTTTTGGAGTGGCGCAAGTAACGATCCCTTTCGTACTCCTCTCTGCCAAATGCTTTGACAACACGGAGTGTTCCCAGCACCTCCTGCATGACCGACATGGCTGTGCTTGCCATGTGTTCATGCTCTAGCCATTTGCTGCGCAGACGACCACTATAAGTTTTTGTGACAAAAAACAGAATAGGTGAAACAGCGAGTGCAATCACTGCTAGTTCCCAGTCAATCAGCACAGTCACATAGACCATTCCGATGAGGGTAAAACCCGTGATTAATAAGGGTATAATGCCCTCAACTGTGATCCATTCAATGGCAGGGGCATCGTATTGAATGCGGTATACAGAGTCGGAGGTTCCTCTGGTATCGTGGTAAGAAAGTGAGACGCCCTGAGCGTGATGAAACAGGCGAGAGCGAAAATCCAGAATCATTTTTTCGCCTGTGTACGCTCGCAGCAATGAACTGCCAATTCCCAAAAGCGGACGTACCAAGGCAATCAGTACCACGAGGCTGACAGCAAATACAAGCAAATTTGTCTTGGAACTTTTGATGACCTCTGGCAGCAACGCTTCAAAGAATTTAGGCAGCGGTTGGGAGCCAAGGACATTGTCAACAGCGATCTGCAACGGCAGAGGCGTCAGCAGAAACAAGGGAGTTGACACCAAATCAAGCAGGAAAGTACCTACAATTTGCGACCAGTACGGTTTTGCCTGGAGTAGCAACCGTCGATGGATATTCAAATCAATAGTGGACTTTGCGGTAGTCATTGTGGCTGTAAGGTTCGCACGACAGAGTGAGTGCTTTTTGCGTGTATTGGCTGGAGATGAAGTTTTTTGGCGACAATCTCTAGCACCTGGTAGAGAGTACGCCCCAAACGGAAGTTCTGATATAAGATAATGGCGCTATTGAATACACCAAGTAAAAATATAACTAAACCTATTTCTGGCATTCCGAGAACGATTGCCACGATTGTGTAAAGAAAATATCCAATTATGGCCATGGTGGCAAACTGTGACATCCTTGGTGCACAACGCACCCTCAGCACTCTCTTGTTGCCGCCGTGGTTTTCAGTGCACACTTTAACTTGAATTTTTGACCAGATCCCCCGATAAATCTCCAAATCCCAGTTGCTCCAGCCTTGATCGACAGTGATGAAATACTTGTAGGAGAGCAGGAAATCCATAACCTCTTGAAGAAGGTTCTCCTTCTCCAATCCTTCGTCTGTCCAGTAGGACAACTCATAGGCACAAGCGCGCCAAGAAATATGTATTCTGTGCGTTGATTGAACAAATTTTACCAACCCCTGCTGAGTGAGCTTTTGAGTTTTTTGATTAGAAACTGCTTCCATATCCAACACCACTGCATTACCTGATGTATTAGATTCAAATCCAAATCGCTATATTTACGGTCTATCAAACTTTATCGGTTCCGCTTTGGTGAGTTGCTTAATACGCCAGCGGTAGCGCTCTACACTACGTACAAGAGGACCTAAGTAGATTAACAGAGCAACAAGTAGGCGTGCCCTAGCTCCGTGAAAACGCGAGTCAATCCGTGCCTGTAGGGCACCAGCTATACACCAGACACAGGAGATCAAGAACATTGCTGCACCTACCCAGGGGCGATCACCAGACAACAGTGCAGACACAAACACGATCAAAGCCACCACATTCCACTCCAGTGTCAGAGGGAGGTAAGAAATGAGGGAGGAGGAAGGCTCATACAGTGTTTGAAATAAACCGCGACCAAAGACACCAGAGTAAATACTTGGTTGCCCAAAACGAAGAAATGCAGATAAATCTCCGTAGATTCTCCCAGCCCAGCTAGGCTGTCCAAAAAGGTTAAAGCGGTTGGGATGCTTAAAATAAACCAGCGCCTCTGCCTTACCATAGCCTCGCTGCTGCTTAAGATACGCATCTACCGTGTTACGGCGAAAGTGCCATACTATTGCAGCTGGGCTGAAGCCAATCGCGTAACCTTTGTCTTGCAATCGCCAGCATATATCAACATCGTCACCTGCAGCACGATACTGCCGGTCGAAGCCGTCAATTTCCTGTAGAACCTCCCGACGAAAAGCCATGTTGCAGCCAGCAATATGTTCGGCTATCTCATCGCTCAAAAGTACGTGGGTGGGTACACCCGGAGACACAGCAACGCAGGCTGGGACAAGAGAGTCCTCAGGGGGAGATAAGTTTGGACCACCAACTGCTGCCAAACCTGAGGAGAGAAACTTTGCCACCAGATAAGTGAGCCAATCTGGATCTGCCATACAGTCAGAATCGGTAAAGGCAATAATTTCGCCTGTTGCAGCGGCGATACCAACGTTGCGTGCGGCGCTTAGTCCCTTATTTTCCTGGCTAATCAGGCGGACGTAGTCGTAGCGCTGTGTAATCTCTAAGGTCTGATCAGTCGAGCCATCATTGACGACGATGACCTCATAATTGGGGTAGTTGAGTTCTTTGAGAGAAGCTAAACAACTGTCCATAGTGCGCTCACCATTGTAAGCGCAGACAACCACTGAGACTTTAGGATACTCGGGTTGCACTGGTGGCAGAGCTGCTGTGTAATACTGCTGCACCGTATCGAACGCAGGCTTCTTGAGTCGTTCGGCGTCAACCAAACCAAAAGCCCAGTCCTGAATTGCATATCCGCCAGTAAACCACTCATCAGTCCAAGAAAAGACTATCGTCCCTGCGGCTCCCATATAAAAACTTGATGACAACTTCTGGGAGAGAATCTCAGCTTGGGCTTGGTTTCCCTCACGCATAGAGTCAACGCCGAACTCACTTAACACCAAAGGTTTATCTTCGGCTAAGTTATGGAGTCGGCTGAGATAACGACGAAAATCTTTTTCCTGATGTAGGTAGACATTAAAGCATACAAAGTCAGTAAAGTCAATATTTAAATACTCAGTGCAGGGGTAATTGGCATAGCTAACCAGACCTTGTGAATGGTTGTCTTTTGCTACTGCCATTAACTCTTTGACAAAAGCACGAACCTGTTTTTGACCATGCCACCGCACAACATCTGGAGGAATTTCATTGCCCACCAAATAGGCAAAGGTAGCGGGATGATCGCGGCAGGCTTTAACTCCTTGAGCAATGCAGTTACGGATTTCTGCTTTGACAGCAGAGGAGTCAAGGAAGGCGACATGCTGAGTCCAGGGTATGCCGACGAGCAGTACTAGACCATGAGCAGCAGCGAGATCCAAAAGCCAATCAGGTGGAACAGTATAGACCCGTAGACAGTTAGCCCCTAGCTGTGCCATCATGGCAAAGTCTATCTCCACAACAGGTTTTTCTGGAAAGGGGTGACCATGCGTGCCGGTGGAGAACGGACCGTAACTAACCCCTTTGATGAAAATCTTTTGATCTCCAAGAAAGAAAAACTTACCCTTGACTGTAATCGCCTTCTTATTTGCAACCAGTTCAGAACTGAAGCTAGAAGATGGCAAAGTTAACTATTGCAAACGACCTCCCAAGTTAGTCCAAATTTTGTAGCCTTCTTGCCCAAACGCCAGGTTAGTTTGCTCAACCAAAACCAGTTTTGTTTTGCCAGTTTTTCGAGTAGGACAGGCTGACGTGAGAAAACCCGCCAACTGCTCTTTGCGATGCACCCGCAGGGCACCCCTGTGTTGGTAACACTGTAGTTTGTTTGTATTTATTTACCAGAAAACAGTTTCCAGCTGTCTTGTTTGCGATCGCGTCCAAGAAAACGTTTGACTTAACGTATAACTTTGGTCTGTTTCTGTTTCGAGTTCGCTCAAGCACCGTACTGATAAACATCAGCACATTTATAATCTTCTAATACATAAGTGGATGTTCTGCTGACAGGTAACAACAAGGTTTCCAAAATTTCCTCTCGCACGAAGGTTGTGACTTCACAACTGCTCTTGAGGCAATCTACTAGTAATTGGTTGGCAGCATAATACTGCTTGAGCACTTTCTTCTGCTGCTCGCTGAACTGCCACTGGTGACCAATATTACAATTTCTCAGCATTACAAACCTCAATTTTTTCGCCCAAGTCTGACTACCATTAGCGTTCCACCATTCTTTTAACCTCTGTGTGCCTTTGTCTGGCATAGGTAATTCTTCTTTGAGTTGTTGCAGCGATCGCTGCAATTCAGGCTTACTGACAAGAGTTTGCTCATCTGGAAGAGCAAAGTTGAGGGCGAAAACTCTTTCCAGAGGCGAATTGCAAGGTAAAGTCTGGCTTAGGGATAGTGCACGGCTAAGAGCGAGATCTATGGCTAAATCCGGGGCAAGATGATTAGCAACGCTCGGATCGATGGCAAGGGAGAAAGCTAGATTATCGCTCAGTGTTAAATCTTCAACAAGGACTAGTGACAAGTAAAAGGCACGAATAGCTGCAGATTTGTAAGGAGCTTTAACTGAAAGGGACTTCTGGTTAAGCCAGATAAAAAATTCCTGCAATTGCTCATCAAAACCCACAAGTCCATCAGCGTGTTGCTTGATTAACTCAAGGAATTCTGTGGCATCTCTTAACATACCAGCCGTAAGTAAAAAGATTTTATGCCAACGGGGATCATGCAGATGGTTAAGCAGCCAGAGCAATTTCTGTTCTACTATCTCTGGTTCAGAATGAGTAACAATATTTCTCGCTACTAAATACTCTTGAAAAGTTAGATGCGAGAACGAGTAAACTCCCTGCGCCCGCTGTACTAGTAGTCCATGTGCCTCAAACGATTTCAGTACTGTTTGACTACTGAGTTGCAGTACTTCCGACTTCACTTCATCAGTGAGTAACTTACTGAGGTAATCCGCGATATATTGCCGGACATTGCTTTTTGTAAAAAAGTAACGTTCTTGCTTAAAGGTTATAGCAGCAATTTCACTCAGCAGTTTGACTTTATGAGGTAAAGACAAATGACGACGAATTTTATCGCGTTTAATGTTTCTGGCTTCATCCCACCGATTGAGTAAAATGTGAAATCCTTGTTTGTAAAGTTCGACTCGTCTTGCGGGAAAGTCTGAACGAGCTTGAAACACACAACAAGCCAGATTCAGCAAAAGCGGCGTCACGGCTAGTTCTCGAATTTGCTGATTTTCCGATAACTGCAACTTTTGCATGAACTGACGAGCCTTGGCTTGTCCTTTTTCCCTGTCATTCCTGCTGATGTTGACAAACCACTTTTGGACAAAGGCTTCGATTTGGGATAAATCAAAATCGGCAATCTCAACTTCGGTGAATCCTTCAAATCGGTACTGATGGGCAGCAATTCGACAGGTGATAATAAACTGATTTTTGTAATACTCCTCAGATAACTTGCGAATTTTTTTGATGATTTGAGCGCTATCATCTTCTGGAACTTCATCCAAGCCATCCAGTAGAATCAACAGTCTACCCTGAGCGAGTAATGTTTGGATTTGCTGGTCGCAAATGTCGAAGTAGGCAAGCTCTTGAATGATATAGTTCAATAAACTAAAGTCGCCTATTTCTGTTGCATCTTCGGCAAAGTTTTTCAGCCGGATAAAAATCGGAACTTTATCTGATAGAAACTTGCCTTGATTACATTGTTGGGCAATATATTGTAAAAAGGTAGTTTTCCCAGAACCTGGTTTACCTAGTATCATCAGTTTGGGATAGGTTGCAACTGAAAGCATCGCGCTAACACGTTCTTGACAGACTTCACCTAAACCAAAGTAGTCGAATTCTTGAACCAAGTCTTGCAATTCAAAGATATCTAACCATCTTTGGCTTGTTATGCTATTGAGAATCGAAACATTGACATAAATGTCTTTTAGCTCAACTGGTTGGGCAATATCTAACAACCGCATAGTAGCGCATTGAGCTTGAATTTTCTCGATCCGGCGCGAGCGCACGACTTGCACTAAGGTATTGATATCCCAGCAGTCGTTCAAGGTTTGTTTGTTTTCCGTTGGTAAATTTTGAGTTGGTAGTTCAGCAATCTCTTGCCAATCTAAACCAAGTTGAAAGCAAATTTCCATGAAGTTTTGACGCTCAATCGGCTTACCTGTAAAAAACTTCCAAATTGGCTGCCGAGTTTCTAGCCCAACTTCACTTGCTAAATATTCCTGCGTCCATTCCCTAACTTGAAATGCCTTTTTGGCTTTTTGAATCCCTAAGATAGATGCTTTTAGTGAACGCCTTGCCATAAACTAAAAGTTAAACCTCCACGTACCATTAATATCAAGCACTCTTCACACTTTACATGTTGAAAAAAGTTTGATTATTAAAATTAAGTTTGATTGATTTGGAAAATCTGATAACTAATTTCTAAAGAAAACATCAATGCTTTGTCCTTTGGGAAGGCTGTGCCTGGGGTACCTCTGTACAAAAAACTATCAATACTGTTGAAGCATCTAGTTTTTTAAAGAAGTAGAATCACATCTTTAAAACGACTGTTCTGTGCAACATACAAAATATATCTAAGGATTTAAGATTGACTTTATAAATGAGGCATTTCATCGTTCGTCAGAACTCAAAGGGCAGAGGGGATTTATGTTTTATGATGTTTCTCAACAAAACTTTTGTTTTGCGTGCAAAAATAACGGACGCATTTTTTATGCTAAATGAAAAATTTTGTTTTGAGATGGACGAACACGTCTACCCTTGAGGTACACCCCCAGGACTTAGAAACAAAACACTTCCTGAAAAAACCCGATCTTTGTGGGTTTACCTTGCTTACCTACCAGAATACTTCTGGCTTTTGATCTGTTACTTATACATAGAATTGCCTCAATCAACTTACAAATTGTGGACATGAAAATCAAACAAACAGCAAATGCCTCTATAAAAGTAAATTTCCGTACAATCAACAATTTATATCAAATTTATGTCAAAAATCTTTGGAAAAGTTGAAGATATGTTAAATTCTTGAGCAAAAACCTAAAATTCAAATACTTTTAGATTTTCAACTAATCAAAAACTAAGAAAAGGGAGAAAAGCATAAATCTTGGAAATAAATTTATCAATATAATCAAAAATTAATTGCAAAAAGCACTTGCTTTTTTTTTAATTCTAAGGTCAAAAAGTAGCTTCAGTCAACATTCTTTTATTTTTTAATGCAAAAATAATATATTAATAAAAGTCAGTTACTTTGACCTCATTCAAAGGAAATATAAAAATTTTATTACCAAGTAAATACACACAACCTCGTTGGAGTCAAGAGATAAAAACAGTCAATAGTTATAATAAAACGGTTATAAAACTGATAATTGATGGCTAATAAACTGTTACTATTTAAATGACCTATAATTTTGAATACAGTATGCATTTAGTAAAGTTGCGTAAATACTGTGTAGTTTCTCGAACTCATACGTTAAGTCATACATTTTCTAGGACGCGATCGCAAACAGAGAAGGTCGACACTGTTATTACACAGACAATTGCCTTAGTACTACAGGGGATATTGCAAGCACCTCTTCGTGGAAGAGTGCCTCGTTACGAGGTAAAGTTTTGTAGTCAGTCAACAGAGGTAGTTTACATAACCTAGGTTTACCTATAAGATTTGAAATCAATGAGTAAAACAACTTTAAAGCCTTACGTACAGAAGAGTACAACCGTGAATCATTGCTACTGTCGAGCCTGTGGGTCAACATTAAAGCATACCTTTGTTGATTTGGGAATGTCACCGCTTTGTGAAAGCTATGTGACACCTGAACAGCTAAACCAAATGGAGCGTTTCTATCCGCTGCACGTGTATGTGTGCGATCGCTGTTTTTTGGTTCAACTTCAGGAATATGTCAGTCCGCAGGATATCTTCAGCGAGTATGCTTACTTTTCGTCTTACTCTGACTCCTGGCTAGAACACGCCAAGAATTATACTGAAAAAGTTATAGGTCGCTTTGGGTTGAATACTTCAAGTCAAGTGGTAGAAATAGCTAGTAACGATGGCTACTTATTGCAATACTTTGTATCAAGAGGAATACCTGTTCTAGGTATAGAACCAGCGGCTAATATTGCTCAGGTAGCTAAAACAAAAGGCATTTCCACAGTTGTAAAGTTTTTTGGAAAAAACACAGCAAGTGAATTGGCTGCTGTTGGTAAGCAAGCCGATTTATTAGCGGCTAACAATGTACTGGCTCACGTACCTGATATAAACGATTTTGTCGCAGGAGCTAAAATTTTACTCAAGCCGAAAGGTGTGATAACTATGGAGTTTCCTCACTTAATGCGACTGATTGAGGAAAACCAGTTTGACACCATCTATCACGAACACTTCTCTTACTTGTCGTTACTGACAGTTGAAAAGATTTTTGCAGAGCACGGTTTAGCTATCTTTGATGTGGAAGAACTGTCAACTCACGGTGGTTCTCTGAGAATTTATGCTTGTCATGCAGAAGATAATTCTAAATCAATTAGTCAGCAGGTGATAGAGCTAAGAGCTAGGGAAGAGACGGCTGGGTTTAACAACATAGAACACTATTTTTCATTCGCCAAGAAAGTTAAGGAAACCAAGTTCAAACTTTTGGAATTTTTAATTTCGGCAAAACGAAAAGGCAAATCAATTGCTGGTTATGGTGCTCCTGGTAAAGGTAACACCCTTTTGAACTATTGTGGAATCAGAGAAGATTTCATCGATTACACGGTAGATCGCAACCCATACAAACAAGGCAAATTCTTACCAGGAACTCATATACCCATCTTTCATCCAGACAAGATTCAAGAAACAAAGCCAGACTATCTGTTGATTCTACCTTGGAATCTAAAAAACGAGATCATGTCGCAGATGTCATTTGTACGTGATTGGGGTTGTCAATTTGTCGTGCCAATTCCGGAAGTCAATGTGTATCCTTGAGCCAGCTATCGATCAAGTTCAATTTCGTTAAAAAACAATAATAATAAAAAGGAATACATCATGAAAGTGGTTTTATTTTGTGGTGGTTTAGGAACAAGACTAAGAGAATATTCTACCAATATTCCTAAGCCTATGGTTCATATTGGCTACCGACCAATTTTGTGGCATGTTATGAAATACTATGCCCACTACGGACACAAAGATTTTATTTTGTGTCTAGGTTATAAGGCAGACGTGATCAAGAATTATTTCCTCAATTATGATGAGTGTGCTTCCAATGATTTTACTTTGCAGCAAGGAGGTAAAAAAATAAAACTTGTCAATAGTGATATTGAGGATTGGAATATTACTTTTGTCGATACAGGATTGAATTCAAATATTGGTCAAAGATTGCAAGCGATTGAAGAATATTTAGAAGGAGAAGAGGTCTTTTTAGCGAATTACAGTGACGGTTTAACAGATTTACATCTACCTGACATTATCGAAGACTTTTATAGGCATCAGAAAACAGCTAGTTTTATCTGTGTAAAACCATCTCAAAGTTTTCATTTGGTTTCAATGCAAGAAAATGGTTTGGTAACGGATATCCAAGATGTAAAACATGCTGGTATTCGGATCAATGGAGGCTTCTTTGTATTTAATAAAGATATTTTTAAATATATGGAGCCTGGAGAAGAATTGGTTCTAGAACCATTTCAAAGATTAATGAAGTTACAACAGCTAGTGGCTTATAAATACAACGGTTTTTGGGCTTGTATGGATACTTTCAAAGAGCAACAGCAGTTAGATGACATGTATTGTCAAAGCAAGGCTCCTTGGGCAGTTTGGAAGCATCTTGAAAGAAAGGGAAAATCTTTGGAATATAGCCCGATTCACCATATTGTAAATCATTCAATGCCAGCGAGTTTAGCTTAAGAGTAAATATTCATGTCATGACAGTAGATGTCCTCAATAGATGTCTACTGTCATTACTGTTTTTAGTAAGTATCTAACCCGAAGTACTTTCTAATATTAAAGAATTCGCAATATGCTGAAATTTGATTTTGAGAGAAGAAGTGATCTAAATTACAAAGTTTTGTGTTTAGGTGCGCATTGCGATGATATCGAAATTGGTTGTGGAGGCACAATATTAAGATTAATAGAAAAGTACCCAAATCTGATATTTTATTGGGTTGTTTTTAGTTCAAATGTACAAAGAGAAAAGGAAGCTTATAACAGTGCAAATAAATTCTTAGAAAAAGTACAAAATAAAAAAATATTGATACAAGAATTTCAAGATGGTTTTTTGCCGTTCTTGGGAAGTGAAGTAAAACAGTTTTTCGAGCAATTAAAGCGAGATTATAACCCAGATATCATTTTTACTCATTACCGCCATGATTTGCATCAAGATCATCGCTTAATTTCTGATTTTACTTGGAACACATTTAGAAATCATCTCATTCTAGAATATGAAATACCCAAGTACGATGGTGATTTAGGAAATCCTAATTTCTTTGTTCATTTAAATCCAGAGAATTACCAAAACAAAGTGAAGTATATTCTGGAAAGCTTTCCATCACAAAATAGCAAAGAATGGTTTACAGAAGAAACATTTTTATCTCTTCTCAGACTGCGAGGAATGGAATCTAATGCACCTAGTAAGTATGCTGAAGGTTTTTATTGTCGTAAAGTCGTTTTTTAGCTCGCCTACTCTACTCTTACTGTTATCTTACTGAGAGCTTGCGCAACTCTCAACAAGAGGCTGAGCCTCTGTATTCTCGTTATCAGGCTCAGCCTGGTAACGAATGTTGGGAGGTTCTACCTCCCCAGTAGCAAAAGCTAAATAACAATAATGTTAAATGTTACATTAATTATCATTTTATGATGAGTAATTTTTCGCGTACCTGCAAGCAAGCTGAATGAAATTTAGCAACTAACAATTTTTAGAAAAGGTGAAAAACATGAATATAACTGATCTTAAGCAGAAGGTTAACCCAAATGAAGTTAGCCACCAAATGTACCAGTTGATCTCGCAATTATATCCTATATGCCGTAGTATAACTGGCAATGGTTTTCGAGAAACGCTACATTGGATTTCAAAACATATTGAATTAACTAAGCATGAAGTTCCCACTGGTACTCAAGTCTTTGATTGGACAGTACCCAGAGAGTGGAATATTAAAGATGCCTATATTAAGAATTCAAAAGGAGAAAAAATTATAGACTTTAAGAAATCAAACTTGCATGTTGTTAACTACAGCGTGCCGATTCACCAAAAGATACTTTTAGATGAACTAAAGAAACATCTATTTACCCTACCCGAACACCCTGATTGGATTCCTTATCGGACTTCTTATTATAAAGAAAGCTGGGGCTTTTGTCTAAGTCACAATCAACTCTTGGAACTAGAAGATGAAGAGTATGAGGTGTGCATTGATTCTTCCTTAGAGAATGGTTATCTGACATATGGCGAGTATTACCTCAAAGGAGACAAACCAGACGAAGTACTGATATCATGCCATGCTTGTCATCCATCACTTGGTAATGATAATCTGTCTGGGATTGCGCTCTCCACATTCTTGGCAAAATATCTCAGTCAAATAAACCTTTCATACTCTTATCGATTTCTCTTTATTCCAGGAACTATCGGTTCTATTACTTGGCTTTCTTTAAATGAAAGTCAGGTTCAGAATATTAAACACGGTTTAGTTTTAACTTGTGTAGGTGATTCCGGTAAGTCTACTTATAAAAAAAGTCGTAGAGGTGATGCTGAAATCGATAAAGCTGTAACTCATGTTTTAAAACATTCTCGTCAAGAACATGACATCATAGATTTCTTTCCTTATGGCTATGACGAACGACAGTTTTGTTCACCAGCATTTAACTTACCTGTTGGTTGTTTCATGAGAACACCTCATAGCTGTTATCCTGAATATCATACATCAGCAGACAATTTGGATTTTGTCAAACCCCAGTCCCTCGCTGATTCATTCTCCAAGTGCTTGTCAACTCTACATATTCTAGAAAACAACAAAAAATACTTAAACCAAAATCCAAAATGTGAACCGCAGTTGGGTAAAAGGGGTTTATATGGCGCAATTGGTGGACAGACGGATACAAAAATCACAGAACTAGCAATGTTGTGGGTTCTGAATTTGTCTGACGGCGATCATGGCTTACTGGATATTGCAGATAGAGCAGGTATGAGTTTTGACTTTATCAATAAAGCAGCAAACGCTCTGCTGAAACACGATTTATTAATAGAGAAACCCGAATAGTCTTTGAGTGCTACTACGACGCGGCAAAAATAAAGCTACCATGCCCTGTCAGAAGCATAACTCAGATCTTGCACTATTATTTTCGCCTGCCAAGAAATAAATTTCTTGGCTCAAAGTTCAAGTCCGTTAAAACGGACTTGAACTTTGAGCCTTGTAGACGCCGGAGGCGGTGGCTCGACTTTGCGGGAAACCCGCCCAGGCGAAAGCGGCTCCTTTTGACTTCCGCGCAGCGGTACTAGTGTTGCTAAACTAAACCGTGGAAGCTAGGAATTTTTTAGGATGTCGATGAAGCGTGTTGGTGTTATTGGTGGCGGGCAATTAGCATGGATGATGGCGGATGCTGCAAAGAAGTTAGGAGTTGAATTAGTTGTGCAAACTCCTAGCCCCAACGATCCAGCTGTACCCATATCAGCTAAGGATAACGTTTTCGCTGCAATTGATGACGCTAACGCCACGGCTGAATTAGCCAAAAAAAGCGATGTCATTACCTTTGAGAACGAATTTGTTGATATTGAAGCTTTATCAAAGTTAGCAGAACAAGGCGTTTGTTTTCGTCCTAGACTGGAGGCATTGGCTCCCCTGTTAGATAAATATCACCAACGCTGCTATTTACGGGACTTGGGTTTACCTGTTCCTCGGTTTGTCGCCATAGAACAAGATTGGAATACAACTGCAGAAGTTATCTTCGCCTCCGAAATTGGTTTTCCTGCAGTTTTGAAAGCCCGCCGCCATGGTTATGATGGTCAAGGGACTTTTATCATTAAGGATATAGAAAGTTTAAAGCAAAAATTAGAAGTGTATAGCACAAAAGAGCTTGAAACTCAACCGAATAGTTTCTTATTAGAAGAATTTATTCCGTTTGAACGGGAATTAGCCGTGATTGCGGCGCGTTATGTGAGTGGTGAGGTTTGTACTTTCCCAGTCGTAGAGACTCAGCAGGAAGAACAAGTGTGTCGGCGAGCGATCGCACCTGCTTGTGTTTCATCACAGGTGGCTGTTGAAATAGACAAGATTGCCCGTACTTTACTCAATAGTCTAGATGCAGTGGGAGTTTTTGGTATAGAGTTCTTTCTGACGCCTGATGGCAAGGTGCTGGTTAATGAAGTCGCACCCCGCACCCACAATTCCGGACATTTCTCGATTGATGCTTGCGAAACTTCTCAATTTGAGCAGCATCTACGGGCAGTTTGTGGTATGCAGTTGGGTAACACAACCATGATTTGCCCTGGTGCTGTGATGGTTAACCTTTTGGGGTATGAAATTTCTGAAAGTGACTATATCACCAAGCGCCAGCAAATAGAGCAGATTCCCCAAGCGCACGTCCACTGGTACGGGAAAACCGAATCTCGTCCTGGGCGCAAACTGGGACACGTCACGGTTTTGCTAGATACTCAAAGTCGGGATCAAGCGATTGTAATCGCCCTAAAAATAGAGTCTATCTGGTATCCTCATCAAGCCTGCTAAAAAATTTCAACGAAAAAAACACAAAATCTTTTTGAAAGCTATAATGGGTTTGTTGCACTGCTACGTTGGTGACTGCCATAAAGTTTTTTGATCTATGCCTTAAGAATAAGGGAGCTTAATAACTCTCGTGGCAGTATACCGGGCAAAGTACCCGGAAACTTTAAACGAGCAGCATCCGTTCCCACCTGGTTTATCCAGGTCATAAACTTAGGTAAAACGGCGTCGCGGTGTACCAAAACATCTAGCTCCCTTGCTCAGTTAAGACATGGGAGCTTTGATTTTTGAATTTCATTCACAATTCATGAAAACTTAAAAAATCGAAAGATAATTTATAAACAAACTTCATATATGTTTGTGCAGAGCTATACACAAAAACTCTTGTTCTAGGCGTCATAATTCATTAAAAAGTTCTCTAACAGGCGACTGGCGTATCTCCTCCGGAGACGCTGCGCGAACGCCGCAAGGCGTGCGCTCTGCGCACACCTGGAGGGTTAAGAGCCCTACTTAAAAGCTTATATAGTAAAAAAATCTGTGTAAAACGATCCAATATAAGGGTGCTAATAAGAGTTAGAATCGCAGAACAAGGCTATATTGTGGTTATAACTGTAAAGAATTGTTAAATAAACTGATAAAGACCGTGTTTCCAGCGTCTGTTTTCAAACTAGACAATGGTTTAACCTTAATTCATCAAGAAATTGCCACAACCCCTGTTGTTGTGGCAGATATTTGGGTACGTGCAGGTGCTAACTTTGAGCCAGAACCGTGGTTTGGTATGGCTCACTTTCTGGAACACATGATTTTTAAAGGTACTGCAAGGGTACCGCCAGGGGTATTTGATCAAAAGATTGAAAATCAGGGTGGGCTAACCAATGCGGCGACAAGCTACGACTACGCTCATTATTCTCTCACGACAGCTTCCCTACATTTAGAAGAGACTTTGCCTTACATGGGAGAGTTACTACTAAATGCAGCAATACCAGAGGATGAATTTACCCGTGAACGAGATGTTGTGCTAGAGGAGATTCGTCAAGCACATGATGATCCAGATTGGATCGGATTTCACGCTCTACTCTCAAGTGTTTATCAACATCATCCTTACGGACGTTCCATATTAGGTAGTGAGGAAGAATTAATGAAGCAATCACCAGAGATTATGCGCTCTTTTCACCGTGCTCACTACCAACCAGAAAACATGACAGTGGTGATTGTTGGCTCAGTAGCTGCAGAATCTGCTTTAAAATTAGCGAACCAGACATTTGTTAATTCTGCTGAACATTGCTGTGACTGTCCTCAAAAAAAGGAGGTGGCGAAGCCGGTTATACCTGGAATTCGTCGTCACGAACTTTCTTTGCCTCGCCTAGAAGTGGCGCGGTTGTTAATGGCTTGGATTGGACCTGGAGTCGAACAGCTAGATACTTGTTGTGGATTGGATTTACTTTCTGTCTTATTGGCGCAAGGACGCACCTCTCGTCTAGTGCGTGATTTGAGAGAAGAGCAACAATTGGTACAGGGCATCTGTAGTCATTTTTCCTTACAACAAGACTCCAGTTTATTTACAATCACAGCTTGGTTAGAACCAAAAGATGTGGAACGTGTCGAATCCTTAATTCGTCTACATTTGCAAGATTTAATTGACAACGGAATCAGGGAACAGGAAATAAAGCGCGCTCAAAGACTCCTGTGTAATGACTTTGCATTTTCTACCGAAACACCAAATCAGCTTGCAGGACTTTATGGATACTACAACACGATTGCTCAAGCTGAATTAGCAGTGGCTTATCCGTCGCAAATTCAATTCTTTGATGCCAAACAACTGCAAAAACTAGCACAAGAGTATCTCTCACCCAATCATTACGTGGTTACAGTACTTAAACCCTCTTAGTCATTAGTCATGAGTCATTAGTCATTAGCATCAAAGACAAATGACGGAAGACAAAGGACAAATAACAAAAGACAATTGACTTAGGACAAATGACAACATCGCAGCAACAATCCCATATCCACCGCACAGTATTGAACAATGGCATTGTAGTCTTGGTGGTAGAAAATCCGGCTGCAGATATTATTGCAGCACGAATTTTTGCCCGCGCTGGTAGCTGTTATGAGAACCCAGAACAAGCTGGGTTAGCATATTTGCTATCAACGGTGCTTACAAAAGGTTGTAATGGACTTACGAGTTTGGAAATTGCCGAACAAGTGGAGTCGCTGGGAGCAAGTTTGGGTGCAGACACTGCATCTGATTATTTTTTGCTTTCGTTGAAGACAGTCACCTCAGATTTTGCACAAATGTTTAGGTTGGCGGCACGAATTTTGCGATCGCCAACATTTCCAGAAGCAGAGGTAGAATTAGAACGGCGTGTTGCCTTACAAGATATTCGCTCACAACAAGAACAGCCGTTTACGATTGCCTTTGATCAACTCCGGGATGTTATGTATCAAAACCATCCTTATGCAAGCTCGGGATTAGGCAATGAAGCCACTATGAGTCGCTTAACTCGCCAAGACTTAGTGGAGTATCATCAGAGACATTTCCGTCCTGAGAATATCGTTATTAGTATTGCTGGACGCATCACACCAGAAAATGCGATCGCTCTTGTGCAAGAAGTTTTTGATGATTGGCAAGTATCCCCCACTCAGCCATTGCCAAAACTAAATTTACCAGAACTCAACGTTGAACCTCAAATCAAGATTACACCTCAACAAACCCAGCAATCTATCGTTATGCTAGGTTATTTGGGATCATCGGTGCGCTCAAGTGATTACGCAGCATTGAAGTTACTATCTACTTACTTGGGAAATGGTCTTTCCAGTCGCTTGTTTGTGGAACTGCGCGAAAAGCGTGGCTTGGCTTACGAGGTATCAGCTTTTTACCCAACACGACTCTCAAGAGCATCATTTGTCGTTTACATGGGTACAGCACCAGAAAATACCCAAGTTGCTCTTTTTAGTTTGCGTCAGGAAGTTGATTTACTGTTCACTAGAGAATTAGACGAAGACGCACTCCAAGCAGCAAAAAACAAAATACTAGGACAATACGCCTTGGGCAAACAAACCAATGCCCAAATTGCTCAGATGTATGGCTGGTATGAAATTTTGGGACTGGGAATTGATTTTGATACAGATTTTCAAGAGGCGATCGCATCTTTACGTGCTACAGATGTCATCGCTGCTGCTGACCGATATTTACGGGAACCTTATGTGTCACTAGTGGGTCAAGAACGAGCGGTTCATAGTGCAATTTTAGATTTTAATTCCTAAGACGAATTTAAAATACTGCTACTCTATAGTTGCATTATACGCCAATCAATAGCATGAGATGAGCCAGGGGGATTTCCATGAAAAGCAGTATAAAAACAAATCCGTTAAATGACTCACCGTTTTTCAAGCCATCCGTAAATTCAAGTGGAATGAAAACAGAGCAGAGGTATCAAACCCTACTAAATGTCAAGATACTGCTATCCTGCGGAGTATCTCTGCTTCTTGGTTTATCTACAGTCTCGATTGCATCTCAACCACAACAAATAGCACAAACAACTTCCTCTGAAGGCATCAACCGTCCTACTCTCCAAATTGGTAGCAAAGGAGAACGTGTCACGGAACTTCAAGCAGCTTTAAAACTTTTAGGCTTCTACACAGGCACAGTAAATGGGGAATATAACGAAAGTACCGTCGTCGCTGTTTCCCGGTTTCAGGAAGCAGCTGGCTTGAAATCAGATGGCATTGTTGATACAACAACTTGGCAACGACTTTTTCCTGGTGAAACGACAGTTGCATCATCTGGATCATCACCTAATTCTACAAGCAGACCTCCTCTTGCGTCTGGAACTTCTAACACCAATCAAGTTGTTGTTCCTAGTTCAAATTTAACAGCTCCAACACCCACAACGACTAATACACCATCTGCTGCGACCTCTAAACCAGAGCCAGCATCTGCAGGACGCAATACAACTGCAACCACCACAACCAGACAAGAGAATTCTAAACCAGAGCCACGCTCTGTGACGCGTAAGACCACTGCAACGACTAGAACCAGAGGAGATGATTCCAAAACAGAACCACGCTCTGTGACGCGCAAGACCACCGCAGGTTCACAGACAACAAACGTACAACAATCAACATCTACCCGCTCTGGTTCGACTCGTTCTGAGCAAAGCATTCGCACTCAGCAAAGCGATCGCTCTGGTTCAACTCGTCCTAGCTCAACCACTCGTACTCAACAAGTTGCTTCAATTCAATATACCTCAGAAGGATTACCCATTTTACGTATAGGAATGCGTGGTCCTGAGGTTGTCAGGTTGCAAAGACGACTGCAAAGACTCGGTTTATTGAATGAGAACGAAGTTGATGGCGATTTTGGCCAATCAACCGAGGCTGCAGTCATCGCTTTACAAAAGCGCAATGGTGTAGAAGCTGACGGTGTGGCTGGTGGAGGAACTTGGGATATTCTTATGAGACGGCGAGGAGGGTGATAATAATTCAAAATTCAAAATTCAAAATTCAAAAAGGTGAATCTCATAACTGCTACCACTCAAGGTTCGGAATATGAGATTATAGCTGTTGTTGCAACACCTCAAAAAGCGAGACAATCATGGCAATCTATCTGGACTCAGCAATTGTATCTGAAGCTGAAATTGCCAGTAGAATGGGTTGGGTAAAAGGCATCACCACAAATCCAACGCTTTTAGCTAAAAGCGATAACCCACCCGAAACCACGCTGAAAAAATTGACGCAGCTGACTTGTGGACCAGTATTTTACCAACTCATGTCCTCTGATTTTGAAGGGATGCTGACGGAAGGGAGGAAAGCTTTTGAGATTATTGGCAAACAAACGGTGTTGAAGATTCCAGCAACACCAATTGGATTTGCTGTAGTGGCGAGTCTCTCGCCAGAAATCACTTGTTCAGTGACAGCGATTTATAGTGCAGCACAGGCAGCAGTGGCACGGGAGGCGGGTGCTAAAATGGCGATCGCCTATGTCAATCGTGCTACCCGTTTATTAGGGGATGGAATTGCTTTAGTACGAGATATGGCTAGTGTACTAACTGGCAGCAACACTGAAATCTTAGCAGCTAGTATTAAATCACCACAAGAAGCCGCCGCATCGCTACAAGCTGGTGCTCATCATCTGACTTTACCTTTGTCAATGTTACAAGATATGGCGACTCATGAATTTTCAGACAAAACAGTAGAAGAGTTTGCTAAAAACGGCATTGGTTTAAAGATGTAAAGCTTCAGGTAAACAAAATCCTATGTTTCCAAGTTTCTTACCAACTACAGTTGGCGAACTCACAGAACCTTCCTCAATTGCTCTTGCTCAGAGTATAGAGCAGATTGCTCTGCTGACTCCCTTGAGTACACAACCAATTACTACAACTTATGTGCATCAAGGAAGTGGAAGTACACCTTTGCTGTTGATTCACGGTTTTGACGGTTCTGTGTTCGAGTTTCGCCGCCTTATCCCTCAACTTGCGGTACAAAACCAGACATGGACAGTGGATTTATTGGGTTTTGGGTTCACAGATAGACCAGTTGGAGTTAAGTTTAGCCCCCTCAGCATTAAAACCCATCTCTATTATTTCTGGAAAACCCTCATTAACAAACCTGTGATTTTAGTGGGCGCTTCAATGGGAGGTGCAGCAGCAATTGATTTCACCCTCACTTACCCAGAAGTCGTGCAAAAGCTGGTATTAATTGATAGTGCTGGTTTAGCAGGTGGTTCACCATTAAGCAAGTTGATGATTCCACCTTTGGATAATTGGGCAACTCAATTTTTACGTAATCCGAAAGTTCGGGCAAGTATCTCTCGCGCTGCTTACAAAAATAGGGAGTTAGCGTCACTTGATGCTCAATTATGTGCAGCACTACACCTAGAATGCCCCGACTGGCAGAAAGCTTTAATTGCTTTTACCAAAAGCGGTGGTTACAGTGCTTTTAGATTTAAGAAATTAGCAGAAATTCTGCAACCAACGCTGATTTTATGGGGTGATTCTGACAGGATTTTAGGTATCAGGGATGCCAACAGATTTAAATTGGCGATTCCAAATAGTAAACTCATTTGGATTAAAGATTGCGGTCATGTTCCTCATTTAGAACAGCCGCAAATGACTGCTCAGCATATTTTAGAATTCCGGGATGACCAGTTGCAGGAGTAGGTTTAACAGCAGATAAGTTGAAACAGATGTAAACCAACGCCCATGTGGGTTTGAAATTTTTTAAGTCTGCCTTTGCGGACTGAGTTTGTGTAGCCGTGAATTCTAGTTGCGCGCGTATATTTTGTGAAGTTGTCTTGGTAAACTTTCCGGAAAAGCTCTGTTATATCGTGTTATTTAATGCATAATTCATCTTAAAAGCAAGTAGTGATGGCTACCAAACTAATCAAGTTAGAGGATGGCACTTTGGTAGAGGTAGAAGTGCCAGAAGACCAAGCCAGACAGATTGCAGGTAGTGCTGCAGATCGGGTTAGTACAACTTTTGACAAAATTAAGCCAATTTTGGTAAAGACGTGTCGTCCCATTGCGGCTGCTTGGCAGGAACTGAATCAAGAGATGCAGATTGAGCAGGCTGAGATTGAAATCGGCTTTAGTTTTGAGGGAGAGGGCAATGTATACGTGACCAAGGCTAAAGCTGGTTCTAATTTAAAGGTCAAACTGGTACTTAAACCCAAGGCTTAACTTCAATGAATGCAAATTTTTCGGAATCTGTGATTTTAATCACCAGCGCAGATCCAGAACGGATTGCAGATCGAGACCGTGGCACAGGGTTTGTTATTCATCAAGATCAACAGACGACCTATTTGTTGACTTGCGCCCATGTGGTAGAGGCGATTGGAGGGTCAGAAAAGGTAAAAGTTGGTGGTCATCCTGCAACAGTAAAAGCTTTGGGTAATACCCTTGGTTGCGACTTAGCTGTATTAGCAGTCAAAAAACACTTGAGTGGACTACCACCACTACGGCTGGGTGTAGTTGGCAATA
Source organism: Brasilonema octagenarum UFV-OR1 (assembly GCF_963888615.1). Lineage (NCBI taxonomy): Bacteria > Bacillati > Cyanobacteriota > Cyanophyceae > Nostocales > Scytonemataceae > Brasilonema > Brasilonema octagenarum. Next base: position 30,138 of record NZ_CAWPKW010000311.1, read on the forward strand.
AGGGAAGACAATTCTTAACAGCTGGTTTTTATACTGACGCAACAAAGGTAGCAAAGCTTGCAGAAATTAAGGGTAAGTTAGGTGGGAAGCAAAGGATAGATAGTATAGAAGGCGATCGCACTCAAGCCTGGAATTTGCTAATTGATGACGATAGCGAACACGATCTCAAAGCTGGTTATAGTGGCTCCCCTGTAGTTGATCTAGAAAGTGGCTATGTTTTGGGCGTAGTTTCACAGCGAATAGATAATGGCAAGGGGGTAGCTATCTCCATAGAAGCTATTCAAAACATTTGGCACTCAATGCCATATGACTTATTAAAGACCGACAATGTCATTTCTGAGCCGCGAGTAGACTACACGCGACTGCGTGAGTTTTTAGCAGCACGGAAATGGAAACAAGCTGATCAAGAAACGGAAATGCTCATCCTGCAACTTGCTGGTCAAACGGGGAATTTGCTTAATGTTAAATCCATCGAAAAATTGCCATGCTCAGATCTACGCACAATTGATCAGCTTTGGATCAAGTTTTCTGAAGGACGCTTTGGCTTCAGCGTGCAGAAGCAAATCTGGGAGCGTTTTGGAAATAATACTAACACCGAATATGAATTGTATTGTCAGTTTGGAAATCACGTTGGATGGCGCAAGCATGGAAGGTGGTTATGGTATAACCAGATGACCTTCGACCTTTGTGCTCCCAACGGTCATCTTCCACAATGGGGTTTGGAGGCAGTATTGCTTGGTAAAACGATGCAGTGGAAGTGGAATGAGTTTCAAATGTCGCAAGGTTTAGGAGAGCCAGTTTTTAGTAAGTTCTTCGACCAGGTCCACACTTGTAATCTGTAGAATATCAATCTCGTAAATCCTAACAATCATAAGTTGATTAGTTAGGACTTTGACAGTTAAAGTATCAGTTTAGGGAGTCAAATACATGAGTCCGAAAGATTCAAGGAATCAAAGGGAAAATGACAATAACCAGAGAAAAAATCCAATGGTTTTTATCTCCTTAATTACCGGGCTAATCATTGCTACTGCAATAGGTGCATCAGTAATTACTGCTGTTATTCTTAAACAGAGTAGTACAGGTGGAAAGAACTCTACCGCCTCACCTACGCCCACCGTTGCCGAATTACCTACTACTTCACCCACGCCAACGGTTGCCGCATCCCCTACTGCTTCACCCACGCCAACGGTTGCCGAAACTCCTACAGCTTCACCCACACCCACCGTTACCGAATCCCCTACTGCTTCGCCATCTGGGACTGCTGTTTCTCTTCTAGATACGGAATGTCTTAGTTCTACTCCTGGCGTTGAACAATCTTTAGTAAAGCCGCGTGAACCAAAAAACATTGCTATAGGAGGGGAAGCTTTGCCTGAAATCGCTTATTTGTTTAGCGAAAGTAGTGAGCCTTATCCTTATATTTCCAAGAGTAAAGCTGCTGGAGTGTCATGCGTTCTTAACTCTAAGTTTCGACAATTAAATTTAGTTGTTGGAATAAATGGCAAACACCTTTATGCTCGTCAAGATGATAAGATAGTACTTGACGTAAGTGTTGACAACAAATTAATAGCTACAAAAGATTTGACAATAACGGCAAAGCAAGTTCTAAACATTAATGTTGAGAATGCTCGCAGCGTTGGCATAAAAGCAAGTTGTCTCAAAGAGAATTATAATTCTTATTGTCCTTATGTTGCCTTTGTAGAAATGAGTCTGCGCTAATCTCAAGAGCCAGTAAATATTAACTATCACCAGAATATTCAGGCGTGAAATACTGCCTAGCAAATTCTATTTATTCAAGAAGACATAACAAGAAAAATGGCACTGCTGAACTGAAAAATAAGCTAAGGAGTGCCATAGATGATTTGTAAGAATTGATGTTAACTGTACCGATTGAGTGACTTTAATCAAGTAACCACATCGGAGAAGAATTATCATCAGAATCGTTATCCTTGGTTATAGGTCGTCCTTCTGGTAATCTTTGTGCTAAAGGGTATGATTTTTTGTAAGTTTTTGGTACTAGAGCATTTTGCTTTGGCTGTTGTAATGTACTGATTGTTTCTGTCAGTTGTGAATTAGCTTCTGCGAGTTGTATCGCAGCTTTTTTTGCATCATCAAGCTCTGTTTTCAGGCTTGCTGCTAGTATTTTGTGCTTAGATACATCTAATTCTAAATCAGTGATTTGCTGCTGAAGAGAGGCTTCTTTTTCCTGTGCTTTTTCTAAAGTTTCTTTGAGTTGTTTGACAACAGAAGCTTCTTTCTTCTGTGTCTTCTCCATAGTTTCTTTGAGTTCATTAACAACAGAAGCTTGATTTTGCTGTGTTTTTTCTAAAGTGTTCTTCAACTGTTTCACCAGAGAAGTTTCTTTTTTTTGTGCTTTTTCCAAAGCTTCCTTTAACTCTTTGACAGTTGCTTCTAACTCTGCTTTTGTTGGTGTTGTACGCTTAGACGTTGTTGTTTCAGCAGCTTGTTGTGTCTCCTCTTCATTCTCCGTATCACTATCGGAAGATGTGGAGGAATTATCATCTGCAACAGCATCAACATCAATAGTCGTTTCACCTTGTGATGGTGAAAGTTTTTGTGCTTCTTCTTGTAATAAATCAGAAAGACGTTTTTTAGTCATATTGCCTCCAATCACGCTTTATTTCTTCGGCTACTTGACGGTAGTCTGACTCCGCCTCTCGTGCGTTATTTCCTCGCCATTTGGTTATTGGGACACCCTCAAGTGCAGCTCGTTCGTGCGCTTTGTAGACGCGGATAAAAGCTTTACAAGCAGGAATTCCCATCTCCCTAAGAGTGTTTTGAGCATCTAGCACTTCCCCTAAGCAGCGCGTATCCACCTTCGTCAGCAAAACCCGATGGGCTTTCCCAGTAGGAGTGACGACTTGTTGGATTGTCTCGATTAGGACAGCTAAATCCATTGGTGCACATGGCGTAGGCAAAACCAAATAATCAGCTGCAGCAACAACTGCCGCCAATGCTTCAGAGCGCAGCGCCGGAGGCGTATCTACCATTACTAAATCGTAACCTGTTATTCCTCGTAAATAACCTAAAAGTTTCGGGTCAGTTGATTGTGATAAATCAAATCCCATGCTACTTTCCCCGCGTCCAAACCACCAACTGGCAGAACCTTGAATATCTGCGTCGATTAAAAGAACCTTTTTTTGTTGTGCAAAGGTTGCAGCCAGGTTGACAGCGGTGGTTGTTTTACCGACGCCTCCCTTACCGTTGAGGATAGCGATGATTTTTGGCACTGTTTACTTCCGACACTCTTACACAAAATATAACTCTTGAAGGACAAATGGGGAATCGGCTGATAGAAGGAATAGTTTTACACTCACAGAATCAGACACATCTTGCTTAAAAGAGTCACAATAAAAGCAATCAATGCTCAACGCCACAAGTCTTTATGAGAGCAACTAACAATCTGCCTGATGGACCAAAAATGCCGGTTTTCCTACGCCGGATGAAATTTATTTTTCAGCCGTTGGAATATGCGGATGATTTTGCTAAGGAATACGGTGATAGCTTCACTCTTTGGAGTGGCAATGATTCTCCTATTATTTACTTCAGTCATCCTCAAGCGCTGCAACAAATTTTTAATGCGGATTCCAGTCACTTATCTGCTGGAAGGGGAAACCGAGGTTTACAATTTTTGCTGGGTTCTAATTCCTTAATTCTACTGGACGGCGATCGCCACCAACGCCAACGTCAACTGTTGACCCCTCGTTTTCATGGTGACCGAATGCGGGCTTACGCCGAAACTATCCGCGAAATCACGCACCAGGTGAGCAACGAGTGGAAGATGGGCAAGCCCTTTAATATGCGTGCGTCGATGCAAGAAATCGCCTTGCGAGTTATTTTGCGGGTGGTGTTTGGCTTAGATGAAGGATCTCGTTTAGAAAAAATTCGACCATTGTTGAGTTCACTGTTGGATTCTATAAGTTCCCCCCTCTTATCCGCTGGTTTCTCTTTTCCGTTTGTACAAAAAGATTTCGGCGCGTGGAGTCCTTGGGGTCGAGTCCTACGCCTGCGACAACAAATAGATGAAATAATTTATGCGCTGATTCGGGAACGTCGCGCCCAATCTGATCAAAATCGGCAAGATATCCTCAGTTTGATGATGTCTGCTCGTTATGAAGATGGTCAACCGATGACTGATGAAGAGTTACGCGATGAGTTGATGAGTCTGATGGTAGCGGGACATGAAACGACTGCTTCAGCATTGACTTGGGCATTTTACTGGATTGACTATTTACCAGAAGTGGGCGACAAGTTGCTAAAGGAACTCAACACCCTCAGTGAGAACCCAGATCCAACTACTGTGACCAAATTGCCTTACCTAACAGCAGTCTGCCAAGAAACCTTGCGGATATATCCGATTGCGATGAATGCTTTTCCTCGGATTGTGCAATTACCAATCAATATCCAAGGTTACACGCTCCCAGAAGGAACACTCATTATCCCCAGTATCTACTTAGCGCACCACAGGGAAGAAACTTACCCACAATCAAGGCAGTTTAAACCAGAACGCTTTTTGGAAAAGCAATTTTCGCCTTATGAGTATTTGCCGTTTGGTGGTGGAAATCGTCGCTGTATTGGGCTGGCATTTGCTCAGTATGAAATGAAACTCGTATTGGCGACAATTTTATCGCGTTTCCAAGTCTCCTTGGTCAATAGGCGTCCTGTACGTCCTGTGCGTCGCGGTCTTACTGTAGCAACACCACCAGGAATGAAGATGGTTGCAATGCCTTGAACAGTAAACAGTGAACAGTGAGCAGTAAACAGTGAATAGTAAACAGTGAACAAGGGGTGGACGAGTCCGTTTCCTACCTGATAACTGATAACTGGTAACTG
>NZ_CAWPKW010000312.1:0-1902 GCF_963888615.1 Brasilonema octagenarum UFV-OR1
GTGGAATTCGTTGAGCTTCGGCTTCGGATCGAACGTGTCGACGTGAGACGGTCCGCCGTTGCAGAAGACGTGAATGATGTGCTTCGCCTTCCCCGTGAAGTGGGGTTGATGCGGTAGCATCGGCGACACCGTCGCTGCGGCTTCGGCAGATGGTGCGAGCCCGTACGCGTCGGCCAGCGCTCCCGCCAGCGCGAGCGATCCGATCCCGGTTCCCGACCGCCGCAACCATTCGCGCCGTGTGCCAGGCATCTGCAGCGCTTGTATCAGATTCATTTCCATCCCTCACTCAATCCACGACACACCACAGCGCAACTCGTTCCCACGCTCCGCGTGGGAATGCCTGCCGCGACGCTCTGCGTCGTCTTCTGTCTTATTTCATCTCACGCGACGCAGAGCGTCGCCCCCGTGCGTTCCCACGCGGAGCATGGGAACGAGTTCAATCCACAAACAAAAACTCGTTGGTCAGCAACAGCACCTGGGCGAACCGTTCCCACGGGCTGAACTTGCCTTCGTCCATCGGTTGCGTGACATAGTTCCGGGCGAGTTCGCGTTCTTCCGTACTTGGGTTTCGGCCGAGCACCCGTCGATACAAATCGAGAATCCGTTCCGATGGATCGGTTTGCCCGGTGGTGTCGGCGGCGAGTTGCCGGGCCTGTTCGCGGACCAGCGGGGCATTCAGTGCGAACAACGTCTGCTGCGGCACCGAAGTCTGCGGCCGTTCGGGATCGCTCGCATCCGGATTGGCAAAATCGAACGACCGGAACACATTCGGCAGATCGTTGCGGTTGACGAAACCATACACCGTCCGGCGGCGGCTGTTTGCATCGGTGATGTTGTCAAACGGACGGCCATACATCGCGTCATCGAATCGGCCCGACGCAACGAGCCAGGAATCGCGCATCGCTTCCAGATCGAGCCGCTGCCGGGGCATTCGCCACAGCAGACGATTTTCGGGATCGACCGCCCGCGCGGCGGGGTTGTCGTCGCCCGCCTGCTGATACACCGCGGACAACAGGATTTCGCGATGCAGCGTTTTCAGCGACCACCCGGAGGCAATCAGTTTCTGCGACAACGCATCGAGCAATTCCGGATGCGTGGGCGCTTCGCCGCGGATACCGAAATCGCCGTGAGAGCGGACGAGCCCTTTACCGAAATGGTGTTGCCAGACGCGGTTGACGATCACCCGCGCGGTAAGCGGGTTCTCTTTGGCGACAATCGCTTCGGCGAGGTCCAACCGACCGCTGCCGCGTGGGAACGGTTTGCGGTCCGGTCCCGCGGCGACGGCAAGAAACTGCCGCGGCACCTGCGGACCGGGACGTCCCGGGTTGCCACGGATGAAGATGTGCGGTTGCGCGGGCTGAGCGTTGTCGTTCATCACCATGGCCCGCGGCGGCGCTCCGGCCGAGGTGGCTTTCAGACTTTCGATCTGCTTCGCGAGATCCCGCTGCTTGTTGCGGACATCGCGGCCGTAAACCTTCTTCGCTTCGTCCGTCGTCAACGTCGGCGGAGTCCCGGCGGCGTACAGCACCTGCCGCAGTTCTTCATCGACCGGGTCCGGCAGGGCGGTCGCCTCGGCATGAGCCGCCTTGTGGGCGAGCCATTCACGATTGATGTCGGCGAGCAATCGTCCATACACCCCCGCGACATCCACCAGCGCCGTCGGTGGTTCTTCAAGAAATGCCTGCCGGACACGGCGATTGATGCGGTCGGCACCGTCTTCAAATCGGCCCGGTTGTGCTGCCTGATTAAGCCATTCGGTCATTGCCGGCGTGAAGTCGTTCGCCGCGGCTTTGGTGACGTGATGCCAAGGGGCGAAGACCGGGTCGGGTTGCTTGGCCCGTTCTTTGAGGAAGTCCTGCCAGCGCTTCACCACACCCGGCCGCGGGTCCCCGTTGACGAACG
>NZ_CAWPKW010000313.1:0-34599 GCF_963888615.1 Brasilonema octagenarum UFV-OR1
TCTGACTGGTGGTGTGGATGTGCCCTTATCACCTGAGTTTACCGCCACTGCTGGTCTAAACGTTGGTTTCCTTGATCAAACTGATGTTGGGCTAGTGCTTGGTGTTGGTTACAACTTTTAAGCACTTCACCGCGCACACTAAGCTAAGTCTTCTCCTCCTGCACCGGGTGCACCCGGTGCTTGTTGGTCAACTTACGGCTACGTAGCTTTACAAAAACTCGTTTAAATTTTTCAAAGTCTTCTGTACTCAGTTCCGTCTTTTGCCATGCTTCTCGCTGCATCAAGCGCTCAAACCAGTCATTTAGTTTGGGGTAATGACTAAAAGAAACGCCTAACTTAGGTAATAAAGACAAATCACATCCAGCGACAATATCTGCTAGAGTTAACTGTTCGCCACCAAAATAAGAACTATTTCCTAAACAATCTGTCAAAAATTTTAGGACTTTATCTATATGTTCCTTTGCTTGTAAACATTTTGGTGAATCCTCAGTTTCAGAAATTAAAGAAATCATTTTTGGCAGTAACTCATGTGTCGCCACCATTTGAACCATCCTTACTGTTGCTAACGCCTCAGCTTCTTTAGGCAAAAGTGCAGGTGTGGGGTACTTAGCTTCTAAATAGTCCAAAATTGCCAAAGATTCTATCACTCGTAAACCATCATCAACTATCATTGGAACGTGATGAAAATGGTTAAGGTTCAAATACTCTGGTTGCAATTGGTCACCATTTAAGCTCAACAAAATTGGATCAAATAAAATTTCCTTTTCGAGTAAAGTTTGCCATACACGACGAGCCATAGGTGAGCGGGGGTTGTAGTAAAACTTGAGCATTGATAATTTCTCCTAAACTCATTAGCAAAAAAACCGTTCGGTCTGTAAATGAACAAAAAATTTTCTCTTTCTCTCAACAAAAGAGTCTTGAGATAGCTTTTCATTCCCATATTTAATAATTTCTATCGTGATAAAGACGCAGTGCAAAAGCTCCTGCTGGGGTTTCGCGGAATTTCTTAATCTCAGATACCATTTTGGATGGCAATTCCTCCAAGCTAGCAGAACTCATTGGATGTTCTGGTGGTCTAACAACGGGAGTAGCAAGCGCCGCAAAGGTGAGATCAGCAGCAGAAAAGCTGTTTCCAACTAAATAAGTACGTCCATCTGCCAATAATTCGCTCACTTGCTCAAAAATGCTCTTGATTTGTTCGTAATCTTGTGCATCAGACTCTTGAGTTATGTTTAGTTTCTGCCGAACAATTGAGCGGACAATAGGAAAAACGACTGGAAATAATACCACTTCAACAAAAGGCACACCATTACACCATGTACGTTGCATCAACTTGGAGTTATTCATGGTGTGAAAATAACTCCAACGGCGTGTAGCAGGTCCAAGTTGCTCGTCAAATAAATCTTCTAGTTGTTCTACTTGTCGGCGTGAGTCAGGGTGAGTGGGGTATAACTTAGCGTTATCAGGGGCAACTTTGTCTAGGTAACGTAAGATCTCAGTTGAATCAGTGAAAGTACCAGCTTCAGTAATAAGAACAGGAGTTGATTTTCCACCAACTCGACCAGTTGCTAATAGATGAAATAGTGGTAGATGAGGCTCTTCAATGTAAGGAACTTTCAGTTTTGTAAGTGCCCATCTTACTTTTTCACAATAATGACTGATAGGAATTGTAATCAGACTAAAGGGTTTTTTCTTACCAGTTAGGGAATTAGACAACATATTGTTGATGTTAAATTTGAGATTTTGGATGAGTTACTGGCTACTTTGGTTATTTTCTATGTTCATAAACTTTGCTTTACCCATTGAATGAGATGTTGTAATTCTTCTTGCACCATGTGTTGAACATTTTCCTCTGATGGAAATATCTTTTGTTCAACTTCTTGTTTGTACTGTTCTATTGCTTGAAGAGTTAGAGTTTGGTAATCTTGATACTTTGTTGCTAGTTTAAGTTTACGAGGTGTGATTCCTAAAATGTCGTTAACAATGAGAACTTGTCCATCAGTAAACCGACCTGAACCAATGCCAATCGTGGGTATGCTGACTTTTTCTGTGATTATTTGACCTAGCTCTTCAGGAATAAGTTCAAGTAAGAGTACAGATATCCCAATTCTTTCTAGGGTTAGCGCACCTTCAATTAATTCTTGAGCTTGTTCAAAGCTTTTTCCTTGTACTTTCTTCTGTTGTTGAGTTTGTGGAAGTAAGCCAAGATGACCACATACATTTATATCATGCTCAATTAGATGCTTGACAATTTCTTCTCGGACACCTTCTAACTTAATGATATCGGCTCCATTTGCTAAAAGTTTTCTGGCATTCTCTAAAGCTTGTTTTGGAGTTTCATAAGAAGCATAAGGCAAATCAGCAAGAATATATGCTTGCGATGTTCCTCGTCGAACAGCTTTGAGATGATGGACAATGTCATCCATCGTGACTTCCTGCTCACTGTCATAACCTAAGATGTTAGTTCCTACACTGTCACCAACAAAAATGACATCTACTCCAGCTCTATCTTGTAGCAGCGCAGTAGGATAGTCATACGCTGTGAGTGCTACTATTTTCTGATGATTTTGCTTTTTGGCGAGCAAGTAAGCTGAGTCTTTTTTCATAGGAAACTCTTCTGGTTTAACGTTGATAGGTAAATAGCTCAGGTGTTCTCAGTATACATAGGCTATCTCCCATTCTCTACCTCCCACAAACTGTTAAACTATGATTTTTCATGATATTTTAAGACTGAACGGTCTTTTTTTATGTAAACTAAACTCAAGCAAGTGGACTTGCTTTAAATGCGCAATTGGCTATCGATGTAATTCGTCAAATGATTGATTGCTCGTTCAAGATGAATTGAGTCACCATAGAGCTTGCTCATCATTGCAGCCCCCTCAAGTGTGGAAATAATAATGGTGATCACTTGATCAGCGTCAACTGTTGAGGGAATTTCACCTTTTTCTATTCCTTTTTGGATAATTCGATAAAATAGCTGACGCCAAGAGTTCATCGCCTGTTGAGTGCGTTTGCGCAAAGCAGGATGAGCATCATCACTTTCAACAGCAGTATTCAGCAGCGGACACCCTCCCTTTATGATTGGGTTATTTATATTGCTGTGAAATACATCAAAGATAGCTTGCAGGCGCTCAACTGCATGACGCTTAGTTCGGACTGCAGCTAAATAATGTTGTCTGAGTTGGGCGATCGCAAAATCAAATGCCTGTAGTGCTAGCTCATCTTTACTTTTGAAGTGGTTGTAAATTCCTCCCTTCTGTAATCCTGTAACACGCATAATGTCTGAAATAGACGAGCCAGCATACCCCTGTTGATTAAACAGTTCGGCTGCTTGTTGGAGAATTTTCTCTTTTGTTTCTTCGCCTTTAGACATTTTTTTAGACCGATTGGTCTTTTTTACTATAACTGGAAATATCAGTAAATTGAAAAGTTTTTCTTAAAGGAGCGATCGCAAGGGAGCAAGAGACGTCAAAAACGAAGCGTAGTTAAAAAGTAAAGGATTAGGGGGTTGGATGAAACGGATTGGTGGTAGGATGTCCTGGTAAATCGATTCCGGTTGCTCATCTTTAAGGATTTGGAAGCAACCTCATTTTGACTGCAATATCGCACGGTTTACCGAAGTACGGTGAACTTGTTACTAAAATATCTACACCAGTGCTAGCATAATCCTTTATATTTTCAGAGGTAATACCACCAGCCACTGCTAGTTTTAAGTTCGGATACTGCTGCTTCAACTTCAAAACCAGAGGCTCAAGATCTGAGATCGCAATTTTATCAAACTGAATTAAATCTACACCTGCTTGAGCAACCATCCAGGCATCTGCTGGTGTATCTACTTCAACGCAAATATGTTGTTCTTGAAACTGTCGTCGCAGTTCATTCATACGCTCAGTTAGCCCAACTATACCTCCCAGGAATATCAGGTGTTGGTTAAAGATTAAAACTGTTTCAGATAATCCTAAGCGATGAAAAAAGCCCCCACCAGCTAGAACCGCTTTGATGGAAAGCGCTCTAGTACCTGGAAAACACTTGCGAGTAGTGACAATAGAAACAGACTGATTTACTGTTTTAGCAGTATCTACCAATACTCTGGTACGCGAAGCAATGCCAGAAGCATATTCCATCAAATTCAAAGCAACTCTCCAGCCACTATGCAAAGCGCTCGCAGTGCCACTAGCTTGAAGAATTAATTGCTTTTCCTGGCAGACTGTACCACTTTCCACTTGATAATGAACTTTAGCACCACAATATTCTAATACTCTGGCAGCTTCTTCAGTAGCGCTAATGGTCATCGGATGACGGGTAGAAAACTCGATTTCACCAAGTTGCTTGCCAATGCCGAGTCCGTAAGTTGTCAAATCTAGGTAAGGAACATCTTCCTGAATTAACCTAGCGATCGCCTCATCTGAGAAGAAAACACTCATTTTAGTTTTGCGACGAGCGCGTAAATATATAAACTCTACTAAGATTTACATTCAACTTAATATCTTTTCATAAGACAAATTGTAGAAATCACTACTATTGTGCGCGATCGCCATTGCTACTTTCATCTGTTGCTGGTTCGATGGTTACTGTAGCCCTTTGTGTTGGAATCAATGACCCTTTTACCGCCATCAGGTGGATTGACCGACTCAGCGCCGGACTTTCGCGCCTAGCCCAAACAAATTTTCCCTCACCCTACCGCTACGATAAAGAGGTTTTATATTTGGATTAACAGATGTAGCGTTATTTATAGAATGAGTTAGAGAATTAAAGATGATTATTCAGCCAGAATTTGACAAAGAAACTTTTTTTGAAGCAGGCAATCAAGAAGATTTTTCTAAATTATTACGTGCTTGTGCTTACGCTCTTGAAAAAAAGATGTCACTTTATAACGCCATAGAAGAAACAAAAGTGAAATTTCAAATTATCATGTGTTCTATCGTAAAAAATGAAGCAGTCAACGATGAAGGAAAAATTGAGGAAACCGAAGCGGAATTTTGTGAGAATTACCAGTTACAAGATTTCATAGAAGATATTCCGTACGGTGTTCGGCTGGCGTTTCTTGCGGCTGAATGCACAGCAAATTTAATTCGCTGCGTAAGTATTTCTGAGAACGAAGAAAGTCGAATTTTGTATGAGCATATAAAAAAGAGTTTAGAGGAAGAGAACGTTTGAGCTATCTGCTAAAAGCAGCAGCGCTAGCCCCGCTCTGAAAGTGCCGTGCCGTAGGCATAGGGGGCGCACTTAAAGGACGCAATCGTCCGTACACGCCCAAGGGTTTCTGGAGGAAACCCCTTCCCCATATATTCGATGAAAGCTTACGAAGTCCAGGAAGTATAGCGATTTGTCAACAGCCCTTCGGGCGGGGAAAAGGTTAAAGGGGAATAAGGGGCAGGGGGAAGGGGAACCCCATAAAGGCTATTTTGGATGTGTGAAAGGGGTGAGCGAACGGGTAAAGCCTTTGATAAGTAAACCTTTTGAAGATTTTTTGAAAGCGGGTGATGGGACTCGAACCCACGACATTCAGCATGGGAAGCTGACGTTCTACCACTGAACTACACCCGCAAGTCAAGGTTAGTGCCCTTGTATAGTGCTAATCTTACCAGATATTTCGACCAATGACGGTTAAAGTAGAAGACGATCGGGGGAGATTTTTACTGGCATTCCTACACGCAGTGCTCTGCAATTGTAAATGCCCAAACCTCCACTTCCCGACTTTTTTCAGCCAGGATTATTTACAACACTAATTTTCAATCAAACTTAATTGTGACAAAAAATTAGGTGATGCGTGCAATGGTAAATCATTAATCCTAATGCTGCAATTTTGTTGGCTTGAAGTTTCTTTCTTTGTTGTGTTGTTTTTTGGTCGAGTGGAAAGTCCCATTTCCTTGAGCAAGCGATTAATGTGGCAAGCGCTAACTTTAATTCCCAATTCTTTTGTCAGATGCTTGCTTAACCATTGCGCTGTCCAGTGTTGAAATGGATAGCCATACTCACGCGGACTATGGCTTGCCAGTTCTTTCAAGCGAGCGAGATATTCCTCATTCACAGTTTTGGGGCGTCCCATCGGGCGATCGCTCCAGTTATGAGCTAACCCGGCTTGTGCCATAGCAATCCAGTAGCGTGCAGTCTCTTGAGAACACCCCAGAGTTTCACAGATTTGTGTCTGAGATTCACCCGCATCTGCTAATAGCATGATTTCAACACGACGGCGATATTCTGGACGTAAGTCGGTTACTAGACTCTTAAGCAGAAACTTGCGCTGAAAAGGTGTTAGGTAAAGACTTTGGTTTTCCACAGCGATTCCTCTTTGTAAAACTTGGGGGTGTTGGAAGTTCGTTTGGGTGTTCCTTGCGAACCTCTGCCTACTTCTCGGAATCAAAAGTCTAGTATTTCCGCAACTCGTTACAAAAGTTCACACTAATTGGTGAACGGTCAGAAGTGCTGCTTTTGAGGCGTTGGTGTTGTGACAGGGCATCAAGCACCATCTGCAACCAGATATATAGCCTCATTTTTAAACTGCATTAGTCAGAGTAGTTCAATACATCACTACACTTGAATTTTAAAGGCTCAAGTAACATTATTTGGGGAGATAAAAGATTGGAAACATGAAAACATAACTCATGGATTTATGCATAAATAAGAAGTTTAAACCCCTTGCGATACTAGATTTTATTTCAGAATATAGAAGTGTGATTAGCGAAGAGAAAGTTAATTACAACTTACCAATTAATGGCAATCGATAACTGAACAATTCACACTTAATTAGGAGAAAAAAGATGAAAGACAATCAACATGAACAACTGTTTACCGAATTAACTGCGGCAGAAGCTGCCGTTGTTGAAGGAGGTGGTAGTTTCGAGTCCACTATTAAGTTTGATACCTTCCTCACCACACGAGAGTTCTATGTGCAACCCGGTGGAACAATCAAACTCACTTCCAACACCAAATCGGCTACGAATAACCCAGACTTCGGTGCAATTATTAGAAATGTAAAAACTAATAATTCAAATGGAAAGATAGCCAGTGTTGGTAAAGATACCACTACATGGACTGACATACGGGGAGGCACTTACGTAATCGACTTTAGAGATAAAGAAGACGGTGTATTTGTCACTGGCGACATAAGAGTTGACTACACCTCCTGATGCAGCACTTTGCTAAACGCGGCAAGTCTTGTAACTATTGCCAAACACTCAGGACGCATCTTTGCCATTCGTTTGGTGAAGAAATGTTACAAGAACTAATGGTTTGCATAAAACACAGACGTAATTCACCGAGAAGTAGGTAGCAGATCAAAACAACAAGTTTTGCGTTTGCTTTCCAAAACTATAGTTCCTCAAGGAACGACACAGAACAATTCACACTTAATTAGGAGAAAAAAGATGAAAGACAATCAACATGAACAACTGGTGACCGAATTAACTCCCGAACAAGGAGCTGTCATCGAAGGTGGTGCTTGGCTTTACTTGTATAAAGCCACTGCAATTAAAGCAGGTGCAGACTTCGGTTGGAGTAACGGAGACGACGTATATGCCAGGATAAATGGAGACAAAACCAGTACAACTAACGACGTAGATACTGGTGAAACCGCCAATTTCTTCCAATGGAAGCAATTTAGTGGGACTGCAAGCATTAATCTGTTTGATTCCGACGGCGGTTTGGCTGGTGACGATGACTCTCTAGGCGGTTTTACTGTTGGAACCACTCCTACAAACGGTTCCAAAACAAAACGCATTAGTGGAAGTGGCTCTATTTATGACGTAACCTACGCGGTCTATGCTTAAAAAGCACTCCTGAAAACTTTGGCATCGTCAATAACTCCAGGGTCAAACTTTTGGTTCTCAGGAGTTAAATATTCAACATTGTCGGGGCTTTCTGCCCCGATTATCTTGCAGATGATCAAAGATTCCATATACAAATTATGAAATACCCAATTATCCAACAACATAGTGAAGAAGACTGTGGAGCCGCCTGCCTAGCCACCATTGCTAAATATTACGGACGCACATTTACCCTCAATCGCGTCCGGGAATGCGTAGGCACAGGTTCTAGGGGAACCTCCCTATTGGGATTAAGCCGGGGTGCAGAAGCCCTCGGATTCAATGCCCGCCAAGTCAAAGCTTCCCCGCAATTGCTCGACTCTTTGCACAAAATTTCGCTGCCCGCCATTATACACTGGAAAGGCTACCACTGGGTCGTTTTATACGGGCAAAAGGGGAAAAAATATGCACTTGCTGATCCAGGTGTTGGCATCCGTTACCTCACCCGCGAGGAGTTAATCAAGGGTTGGGGCAATGGTATCATGCTGTTGTTAGAGCCAGATGACAGCCGCTTTAGCGAGCAACCTGAAGATAAAATTGGTGGCTTTGGACGCTTTATTGCGCGTGTTTTGCCCTATCGCAACATTTTAGCTCAAGCGATCGCCATCAATATCGCCATCGGACTGCTGTCGCTTGTCTCTCCCTTGATGATGCAATTGCTCACTGATGACGTGCTGGTGCGGGGAGATACCCAACTGCTTACCACCGTGGCAATTGGAGTCATTGCCATGAACTTATTTCAAAGTACCATTGGTTTGGTACAATCTCACTTGGTTGGTCATTTTGGGCAACGGTTGCAATACGGACTCATTCTAGAATACGGGCGACAACTTTTGCGCTTGCCCCTATCATATTTTGAAGCACGTCGCAGTGGGGAAGTTGTTAGCCGCATTGCCGATGTTCATGCCATCAATGCCTTAGTTTCTCAAATTGTCCTCGGTTTACCCAGCCAATTTTTTATTGCCGTGGTTTCCTTGGGCTTGATGCTGTTCTACAGTTGGGGACTGACTCTGGCTTCCTTAGCCGCCTTTGTCATCGTCACAGGAATCAACCTGCTTTTTCTCCCCGCCTTGCGTCAGAAAACCCGCAACATGATTGTCTTAGGTACAGAAAACCAAGGCTTTCTCGTTGAAACTTTTCGCGGTGTCCAGGTGCTTAAAACTACCCAAGCGACTCCCCAAGCTTGGCAAGAGTATCAGACTAATTTTGGTCGTCTTGCTAACTTGGGCTGGACTACGATGAAGTTGGGGCTTTACAGCAGCACAATCACCGGTATTCTTTCCAATTTCACTAGTATTGCCTTACTTTGGTTAGGTAGCTATTTAGTGATTAATCGCACTTTAACCATCGGTCAGCTGATGGCGTATAGTGGCTTGAGTGGCAACTTTCTCGGCTTTCTGGGTTCAGTCATCGGGTTAGTTGATGAGTTTATCACCGCCCAGATTGTCATCCAACGTTTGACAGAGGTAATTGACGCCACTCCAGAAGACGAAAACGACTTTAAAAAGCCACAGGTAGAAATTCCTGGTGATGCAGATATTACCTGCACTAACCTCAACTTTCACCATGCTGGTAGAGTTGACCTTTTGGAAGATTTTTCCTTAACTATACCAGGTGGTCAAGTGATTGCCCTGATTGGTAAATCTGGC
Source organism: Brasilonema octagenarum UFV-OR1 (assembly GCF_963888615.1). Taxonomy (NCBI): domain Bacteria; kingdom Bacillati; phylum Cyanobacteriota; class Cyanophyceae; order Nostocales; family Scytonemataceae; genus Brasilonema; species Brasilonema octagenarum. Next base: position 9,455 of record NZ_CAWPKW010000313.1, read on the forward strand.
TGTGGCAAAAGTACTCTCGCCAAAATGATTGCTGGTTTATATTCTCCCCAGTCTGGTAATATCCGCTATGGCATCTATAACCAGCAAGACCTCTCCTTGGAATGTCTGCGACAGCAGGTGGTGCTTGTGCCTCAAGAACCGCACTTTTGGAGTCGCTCAATTATTGACAACTTCCGCTTCAGCTATCCCCACATATCTTTTGAACAAATTGTCAGGGCTTGCCAGATTGCAGGTGCAGATGAGTTTATCAGTAAACTGCCCGACAAGTATCAAACCGTTTTAGGAGAATTCGGCGCGAATCTCTCTGGTGGACAACGGCAGAGATTAGCCATAGCAAGAGCTATAGTTACTGAACCGCCTGTACTTATTTTAGATGAATCCACTGGCGCTCTCGACCCGGTGAGTGAAGCGCAAGTGCTAGATAAATTGCTGTACTACCGAACTGGGAAAACCACAATTATGATTAGTCATCGCCCAAAAGTGATCCAGCGAGCTGATTGGATTGTACTGCTCGAACTTGGGCGCGTGAAAATCCAAGGAACTCCCCAAGAACTACGCCATCAAAGAGGCGATCACTTAGATTTCCTAGACGAAGTTGCCCCGTCAACAAATAATTTGGTAAATGGTTTGGTGTTTCCATCCTCCAAATCTGATTCTAACGGCAAATCACCCGCAATTAGCTTTTACAACCATGATGCTTAGCCACTCCAACTCAGATTCTCTTCCCCTAATTGAAGAAAACGGTTTTCTACCACCTATTGGTCGTTGGACGACGGTTGGGGGAATGGTTATGCTTAGTTTTATGGGAATAGCGATCGCTCTTGCTTCTGTTACCCAATACAAAGTTACCATCAAAGCACAGGCTAACTTCCGTCCTGCTGGTGAATTGCGGATTGTTCAAGCTGCAACAGAAGGTCCTGTTATGGGCGTCAGAGTTAAAGAGAATCAAGTTGTCAAAAAAGGAGATATCATTGCCACTATCGACGACTCGAAGCTGCAAACTAAAAAGAGTCAACTGCAAACCAACATCCAGCAGAGCCAGTTACAAATCGTTCAACTCAACGCTCAAATTAGCGCCCTGAATAACCAGATGAGAGCCGATAGCGATCGCGTTAACCGTGTTGTTGCTGCTGCTCGTTCTGAACTACAATACAAAAGCCGAGACTATCAAGACAAGCAAATTACTACCGTTGCGGACCTAGCAGAAGCCGAGGCAAATGTCAAGATAGCTCAGAGAGAATTGCAAAAAGGTGAGGCAGAGTTAAGGACAGCTTCTGCAAATTTAAAGTCAACGGTAGCCGCTTTATCAGCAGCTCGATCAAAGCGGAACCGATATCAAAGTGTAGCAAAAGTTGGAGCTCTTTCTTGGAATCAATTTGAGGAAGCACAACTCGCAGCTGATCAGCAAGAACAAGCAGTTGAGGCGCAAAAAGCAACAGTTGAGGCGCAAAAACAAACAATTGAACGGCTACAACAAGCAGTTTCGGCAGCCGTAGCTAGAAAGGAACGCGCTGCTTCTGCCCTGAATCCGAGTCATGCAGAAGTGGCGATCGCCGAGTCGCGGATTGCCCAAGAAAAAGCTTCGGGGGAAGTCAACTTCGCTACATTAGACAAAGAACGTAAAGCCCTCATCCAGCAACAAATTGAAATTCACAAACAACGAGAACGCGACGCCCGCGAACTCCAACAAGTGGAAATCGACCTCAAGCAGACTGCCATTACTGCCACAGCAGGCGGTATTATCTCCAAGCTAAATCTGCGAAATTCTGGTCAAACTGTACGTCCAGGAGAGGAAATCGCGCAAATAGTTCCTAGTGATGCCCCGATAGTGGTTAAGGCAGCGGTAGCACTTGAGGATAAAAGCAAGTTGAAAGAAGGACAAAAAGTACTCGTGCGGGTTTCTGCTTGTCCTTATCCAGATTACGGCACCCTAAAAGGTAAGGTCAAGGCGATCTCTCCAGATGCATTCACTCCTCAAGCAAATGGTGCAACTGCAGGAACGTCCCCCACAGCAGCAAGCCAGAAGGCGGCTGTTGTTGCTTTTTACGAGGTCACAATTGAGCCAGAAAGCCTTGGACTATATAATGGCAAAAAACAGTGTTCCATTCAATTAGGAATGGAGGGCACAGCCGATATTATTTCTAAAGAAGAGACTGTACTGCAATTCTTTTTGAGAAAGGCAAGGCTAATCGCAGACGTGTAATACCGTTTCACTTTAAGGTTGATACAAATGGGCAGCAGGGGAGCCAGTGCGTTGCGGTGAGAAGTTTGAGCGGAGGAAACCTCCGCTCAAAGCTTCGGAGGGTTCCCCCCGTTGTAGCACCTGGCGTGAGCAGGGGACACCGGAGCTGGGGGAAATAATTCCAGAAAAATCATTTGTATCAAGGATTTCGTGAAATGGTATAAGGTTAGTAATAGACATCTCCGAAAAATCCCAATACCAATCTCTAACTGAGCTTCAAGCTTGCGATTCCTACGGAGAGCTACGCTGAACGCCCATGACAAGCATCAGCCAGTTTCAGAGGATGTTTGTAAAGTATCCATTCCCCTCTGAACGGTTACTGTTACTGTCCCAAAGTACACTGGAAAAAACTCATTTCTTATTGCTCTCAATTGTTACCTGCCAGGTATCTAATGTGGTTCCTACAGTTTTATCAAGGTTCGTCAAAGCGTTGAGATATTCAATAGTTGCATTAAGTTCTGCGTTTCTTGCTTCTACCAAACTATTTTCCAAACTCACAATTTCAAAAACTCCAGATCCTCTGCCTAATCGCTGCTTTTCTCGTTCAATCTCTAGTTGTCGTTCCGAAGACTCCCTCGCTTGTCGGGCAAGTTGCACCTGAGAGAAACTCAAATTAGCATCTCTAATCCTATCTGTTACCTGAATTTCTAAACTTTCACGCTGATCGTTCAAATTGTTTTCCGCTTGCAATTGGTTAACTCGGCTGCGCTGAAACCTCTGTTCCGGTGTGAGATCGCCCAATGTTTTGCTAAAACTTAGTCCGGCTCTCACGTCTGGTGTTGCGTTGTCTCCTGTATTGTCATAGCTGACATTCAAACCCAAGTCCCAGCGTCTGTTATTTTTTGCCTGCAACAGGTCAAGTTTAGCTTTGTCCAGGTTTAGCTGTGCCTGCAAATATTCTGGCTGACTTAAGAGCGCTAATTGCCGAAGTTTGTTCGCGTCTAGAGTCACGGGTGACGCCTTTGGAACTTCTGCAGCCATAATATTAGTGTTTTGATCAATGTCAAGAATCTGAAGTAGAGCTAACTTTGTTGACTCAAGATTATTTTGAGCAGCCACCAAGCTGACTTGTCGATTAGCGATCGCTGTCTGACTTTGGATAATGTCAACCGGTGCCAACCTACCCGCCTCAATCAGAGCTTGGTTTATTTCCAGAAGTTCTTGAGCACTTTTCAGCGAAAGCTGCTCAATTTTTACCCGTTCCTGAGCGCGGAGTAAATTCAGGTATTGTATTATAGCATCCGTAATGGTGTTTGTCAATGTCGATTTTAAACCCAAGACGTTACTCTTTTCAGTAAGTCGAGCCGTCTTAATCGAAGCTGTGTTTACATCGATTCCAGCTCCTCTTAGTAGAGGTTGATTAAAAGTTATCTTTGGCGTTAGAGCGTTAGCTGTCAAGCCAAAACTCAGTTCCCCCCCGGTGGGAATCTTCATTTTTGCCTCAAGACCGACTTCATTAGTCGTTGTTGTGCTTGCACCTGAGCCGGATGATGCCATCGACGTTGACAGGGTAGGTGTAAAGTCAGGAGCAAATTTATCTTCTTCCACTGCCAAGTCTTGTTTTTGAGCTATTCTTTCGAGATATGCGTTTTTTATAGATCTATTGTTTTGCAAAGCCAAGACGACAACATCAGAGAGCTTTAGTGCAACAGGACGTACTTTTGGTAATGGTTTGGGTTGACTCTGTTTCAGACTACTTTGAGTTACTGTATTTGCTTGTTCTACTTTTGAAATTTGGTTCTGATACGAAGTTACATTCTGTCGTGGTACTTGACGCGTTTGAGAGAAGACATGGTGAAGCGGCTGTGATGACATGGAGAGGGAGAGACTCGGTGACGCGAGAAAAGACGCACCCGCCCTAAAGTTACTCTGCTTGCGGGGCAACATCGGCTGAGTCTCCTGTTTTGAAGGGAAATTTGGTGGGGTGGGAAGACGTGATGACGCAGAGATATCCCTGTATCCTCTTTCCTCGTGTCCTTTTGTCTCTTTGCTTTCTAGTCTTTGCATCCTCGTGTCCTCTTTTCTCGTATCTTCTCGTTCCCAGGTGGAACTTGGGAATGCTTTACCAGAGACAGAATCTTTCATTTCTGGCGTAGGTATCGCCAAAGCCTCTCGTCTGTCATTTTCTGGTTCTTTGTGTGAACGAGAGGTTGAGGGTGATGTAAAGGCGACTTGCGATTCCACGGAGTGCAGCGCTTCAGAGGGCGATCGCGTAGCGTCATTTAACTTCCAACTTTTAACAAGCAGTTGGTTGTTTTGGCTCTGAGGTTGGGAATGAGTTATGGGTGTGTTCGCGTTTACCGTTGGCATTTTTGAAGCGTAGTGTGTCGGTTTTTCGCTCTGAGTTTGCTGTGGGCGTTTCCACTCTGTAGGAGTTTCCGAAGGGTTTTTCAAAGGTAAGACAATCGCCTCACCCTTGCTAAGTTGCTGATTGTCTTTGCTTTGGTGTTTGATGTTTTCACCAGCCACAGGTTGAACGATTAACCGTTTGACAGCTGGCTCAACGCTGACTGCTGGTTGAAGTATCTTTTGGGATTTCAAAATTGGGGTGAGAATACGAGCTGTACCCACAATTACAGTTGAAACAACGACCACATTAAGTAACAAGAAGTTAACGGTTCGGAGAAATTGATGCTCGCGTTGGTTTTGACGTTGAGAGTCTTGGTTAGATGGCTTCTGCATGATGACTTGAATTTAGTAAATTGCTCTGCTTAGCCTGACTCTTTGGGATTGAGATTGATTTGGGACACCACCAGGACAAAGCCATTAGCTTTGAAATGAACGGTCAGGTCTTTAGACACCACCGCCACTGTTAGATTGGCGATGTTAGATTTGGGAGTTGCATCAGGCAGTCATTGAGTTTAGTAAAACTCATTGCTGCTGTCTGAATTATTGCCTTGATTTTACTTTACACTGCTCATCTTACTTTCTGTGTAAGTTTCAAAAAACAAAAGTGCTTTAGTTTTGAGCGGAAAAGATGATTTTATTAATCATTAGCTTTCTTAAAAGCCAGAAGCACTCTAGATATTAATATTTAGCACACTTCTCATCTTGATTCTTTAAAAACTTAACAAAATGAAAACATAAATCCTGTAGTTATGTTTTATAAACAAGCTGCCTCCCCTTGATTTTCTAAATTTCATCGGATAAAAATTGGATTAAGTAGATTAGGCGTTGACAAGTTAGTTCTACTTGATAAAAGTAGGTGAATAAAAACTAAAAATCAACCGAAAATTCTGCTAATCAAACATCCAATTTTTTGTCAGATTTTGAATTAACTTTCAAATTGAAATTACTGCACCAACAAAATTAGGATGCAGATTGTTTTCATTCTCTCAATGTGTAAATCCCAAAGGAGATAAATATGTACGCCAAGCTCATCAAAGATAATTTCGTGAAATTAACTAGTATGGCTGCTATCGGTACAGCCGCAGCATCTCTTTCGCTTGTTAGCACTATCCCACCATCATTTGCTGCTCCTGCGCCAAGCTGCATCAGGGTAATAAGTCAATCGTCAAGGAGTATAACTGTGAGAAACGATTGTGGAAACCAGCAGCGGGTGAAGCTCATCATTGCCTGGGGACCGGACTCAGGATGCAACGTTCTCAACCGTGGCCAGCAACGTACCTTTACATGGACGTTAGGTAGATTTGATAGACTGGATAGATGCTGATTTTATTTCTCCTATACAGGACAATTTAAGGTCACATCTCATTTGTCAATAAGTAATGTTACTTAAAAATTCCTCTGAGCGCGTAGTGGAGAACTGACAATTTGGGAGCTTTGCGTAATATTTACGCACATCGTTCTATCTTGCTGTTAAAAGTCATAGCCAAGGTTAGTTTGATACCTGCACTCCGATTGAATATTCTGGACAATTATTTATTGACAAACGCAACGCTATCTAAACCAGCCACGGATGCCCGCTTCCAGTACCTACAGCGCCATCCCTCCGGCGGTCCGCTTGATCACCAAGCTTCGGTGTGCAGCTGGTTACAGCGGCATACCTGCTTGGTAGCGCTCTAAAAAGCTATCTCAAATAAGTGTAGGACTGCCCCCAATAGCTTGCCACTTGGGGGCTTATTAATTGACTGCGATGCTTGCGACAAACACTATGTGCTACGCAAAGCTGTAACAGGATTTAGGTGGCTAGCTCGTAGAGCCGGGAGAAAACCAGCGCCCACCCCCACCAACAGCGCTGAACCTAAGGACAAAGCGGCTGTACTGCTTTCAAATTGATAGGGCAAATCAAAAGTACCGGCAACCACCAAAGTTAACCCATGCACCGAGGCGATCGCCACAGTTCCCCCCAATAAGCTCAAAAGCGCCGCTTCGAGAATGAACTGGAACATGATGTCCTGCTTTGTTGCCGTTGGTGGGGTGGGAAGACGTGATGACGCAGAGATATCCCTGTATCCTCTTTCCTCGTGTCCTTTTGTCTCTTTGCTTTCTAGTCTTTGCATCCTCGTGTCCTCTTTTCTCGTATCTTCTCGTTCCCAGGTGGAACTTGGGAATGCTTTACCAGAGACAGAATCTTTCATTTCTGGCGTAGGTATCGCCAAAGCCTCTCGTCTGTCATTTTCTGGTTCTTTGTGTGAACGAGAGGTTGAGGGTGATGTAAAGGCGACTTGCGATTCCACGGAGTGCAGCGCTTCAGAGGGCGATCGCGTAGCGTCATTTAACTTCCAACTTTTAACAAGCAGTTGGTTGTTTTGGCTCTGAGGTTGGGAATGAGTTATGGGTGTGTTCGCGTTTACCGTTGGCATTTTTGAAGCGTAGTGTGTCGGTTTTTCGCTCTGAGTTTGCTGTAGGCGTTTCCACTCTGTAGGAGTTTCCAAAGGGTTTTTCAAGGGTAAGACAATCGTCTCACCCTTGCTGAGTTGTTCATTGCCTTTGCTTTGAATGTGTTTGATGTTTTCACCAGCCGTAGGTTGAACGATTGGCGGTTTAACTGCTGTTTCAACGCTAGCAGCAGGTTTGAGTATCTTTTGGGACTTAAAAATTAGGGCGAGAATACAAGCCATACCCAAAGTTACAGTTACAACAACGACCACCTTAAGTAACAAGAAGCTGACGGGTCGTCTAGATAGATGCTCGCCTTGGTTTTGACGTTGAGAGTCTTGGTTAGGTGGCTTCTCCATAATGATTTGAATTTCTGAGTAAATTGCACTGCTTCGCCTGAGTCTTTAGGACTGAAATTAATTTTCGACACCGATTGGACAAAGCTATTCGCTTTAAATTGAACAGTTTAAATTGAATGGTCAAGTCTTCGCCACCGCCACTGTTAGGTTGGTGATGCCAAACTAGGGAATTGGATCGGGTAGTAGTTCAGTTAAGTAAAAACCATTGACGCTGACAGAATTTGTGTCCTGATTTTACTTTAGACTGCACACCTTACCTTTTGTATAAGGTTCTGAAACAAAAGTGCTTTAGTTTTGAGCGAAAAAATTATAAATTACTGGGTTAATGTCTACAGGACTTACTCAACCAACTGGACAGGCTGAACGCTTGGTACCGTTTATAATGACATGTCAGCTTAAAGGTTAAGACGGAATTGAGAACTTGGGTTCTATTGCCAAAATGAAACTTACGAATTTCTATTTACTTCTGGCTCCAAAGTCTAAATAATTATATGTGGCTCAAAACAATTTCACATTAATTTGGTGAACGCTCGCAAGTGTGGCTTTTTAGACAATGATGCTGTGACATTGTGCCAAACTCCATCTGCGATCAGAGACATAGCTCAGTTTCAAATTGCAAAATTCAGAGTAGTGAGAGCACCTCAATGGATTTTGTTTTACCATTTTTTACATATGATTTTTCAAAAAAAAAACATAAATGCTTGACTTATGCGTAATCAATGAGTTTAAAACCCTTGAATTTGTAAATTAAATCTCAGAGTATTGAAGAAGAAATAGGCAATCTATAAGCCAGCGAATCAAACACAAATCCTGGATAAGTACGATGGCCTTGACAACAACAAATTTCAATTAATTGAAATAGAGGTCAAATGGTTGACCTACATAATCACAATCAAAATAAGGAGAAAAGAAATGTCTCTCGCACGAATTGGCCGCTTAATCTTGACGACGGGTGCAGTCACTGCGGTGGTGGCGGGCATGGGTACTCTGGCCCACGCCCAGAGCTGGGCGTATTGGACGGCTGCGGAGGGCTCCGACTACGCCGGCGTCCGCATCGACAGGAAATACATCGGTGCCTGCGACCTGGAACAAGATGGAAACGGCGTTTACGCTGAGTACAACGTCAGCGGCAGCTCAAGCACCTTCAGGATCGGGGACGGGAACGGGTCGCAGGCTGGGTGCGGCGTCGCCACACCCAGCCGCAGCATCACCAGGTTCCGTGTCTGCGAAGACGATACAGGTTCAGACACCTGCAGCCCATGGGAACCTGTTCCGTGACTGGCGTAACCGCTTGAATTAGCCTCATAAATAACCTCTTACGACACACTTTCACAAGGCATGGTGAAGCTCCGCCGTAAGCACCCTCTTACGGGGAGGACGAATTTTCCAATGTCAGTCTGTTAAGAGGTCTACGCACATCAGGTTCAGGAGTGGCCCCCTGTTATTTATGCAGGGGGTCACTCCGTGTTGACGACCGTCCGTAGCTGCACCGGGCGTTGGGCCTGCTCCGACACTGACTTTTCACGGCAAGTCCTAAAACCCCTTGACAACTGGCTCACAACCTTAACTTGTGACCAATGGCCCCCAATAGCTTGCTATTGGGGGCTTATTAATTTACCGTGATGTTGTAACAAATACTATGTGCTACGTAAAGCTGTAACAGGATTTAGCTGGCTAGCTCGTAGAGCCGGGAGAAAACCAGCGCCCACCCCCACCAATAGCGCTGAACCTAAGGACAAAGCGGCTGTACTGCTTTCAAATTGGTAGGGTAAATCAAAAGTATCGGCAACCACCAACGTTAACCCATGCACTGTAATCAGCGCCACAGTTCCCCCTAACAAGCTCAAAACCGCCGCTTCAAGAATGAACTGCAACATGATGTCCTGCTTTGTTGCCCCAATCGCCAGCTTCAGACCAATTTCAGAAGTACGCTCTGCTACAGTGGCGATAGTAATATTAGCAATGCCAACACCACCCACCAATAAAGAGATGACTCCCACTGCTGCCAGTGCCATTGAAACGGATTCAAGGGTTTTCTGTTGCTCCAGGATGTCTTCCACATTGTTAGCAACATAAAATTTTTGACTTGGAAAGCGCTGCTCCAACAGTTTTTTTGCCTGGTCTTCCAAGTTCTTCAGGTCTTCGAGTTTGCGGGGACGCATCCAAATAGTTCCAATATCGCGACTACCCATTAAAGCGTTGTAAACTGAAATCGGCACTAGTAGCTGACCCTCAGGTGCTTCGTTGTTACCGGAATTAGTCTTTACCACCCCCACAACGATATAGGGTCGGCGATTAGCATAAATGCGCTTACCCGTTGGCTTTTGACCTTTGAAAAGTTTATCCGCCAGAAATTGATCAATGACCACCACAGGTCGATAGCTGGCAGAATCTGCTCTTGTGAAGAACCGTCCCTTCACTAATTGCTTACCCGATGTGAGCAAGAAGTTTTGGGAAACACCCAACATCAAAGAATTCTTCGCCTCCTGATCTTGAAATACGGTTTGAGAAGAAGTTGGGGAACTGGACGCACTGATTGCTTGTAAGCCCAAGAGCCGTTTTTGCAAGAATTTCATGTCTTCTAGCCGAAGAAATCGCGACTCTGGGTATACTACGACCTGAGGGGCATCTCGCTCTGCCATTTGACGGGCAATCACTGCCCGACTGATGCTGCCGACCTGAAGCGTCGCTGTCACCGCAGCTACACCCATGAAAACGCCTAGGGTGGTTAGGGTAGAACGCAAGGGATTGCCGCTTAAAGAGCGGGAAGTCAGAGCTAGTAGGTCGAAAGGTGTGAGACTCATACTATTCGCTGTTACCTTCTGTCGAATTGTCTTCGGGAACGGTTGGCGTTCCTGGTTCCGATTTGGAATCAGCTGCGGGCAGCACCACTTGATCCCCAGGGCGCAGACCAGAGGTCACTTCCACATTAGTCAACCCCTCTAGCCCTAGAGTGATGTTTTTTTTCTGAGCCTTACCTTGTTTATCCCGCACCAACACAAAGGGCTTTTCTTCAGAGCGCTGAATCGCTTCCGTGTCCAAAACCACCACGTTCTGCCGCTGTTGCAAAACAATCTCGACATTTACCTGGCTGCCAGGAATCAGCTTGCGGGAAGGGGTATTAAGTCGCACTTTAGCAGATACCGTTGCTTGCCCCGCTTGTTGGCTGCTGCTTTGGCTCTCGTTCCCACTAGAGGTTGTTGCTATGGGAGACAAACTTTGCACCCGCCCCTCGAATGTCTGAGCATTGGGACCGATGACACTGATGCGGGCTGATTGGTTGACCCGGACTTTAGCCGCATTCAGGGTGGAAAGCTGGAGCGACACCAGTTCTTGGGTGGGGTCGCCCAGGATGAGCAAGTCAGTACGCACCTGAACCCCTTCCCCATCCTTGACTTTGATGTCAAGAACGTTACCATGAATTGGTGCAGTCACGACGTTGTTCTGGAGTTGCTGCTGGATTTTTTGCAGTTCAAGCCGAAGGCGCTGAAATTCACGGATATCATTATTGACCGCTAACTGAGCATCCTGTACAGCAGATTCAGCCTGCATAATTTTATCCCGCGTTTGCTGTTGCGTATTTTGGCGCTCAAGCTGAAGGTTCTGGAGTTCGATGGTATCGCTGCTGACGGTTAACTTCGCCTCCCACAAAGCAGTTTTCGCACGGCGAACCTGTTCCTCCTGCGTCCGAAGTTCATTTTTGGGAATGAAGCCCCTTTGATCCAAAGCTTCAAGTTCCTGGAGTTTCTTTTCCTCAGCTTTGAGTTCTTCTTCAGCTTCGACAACTTTCTGGCGGTTACGTGCTACGGTGAGTTCCTGTTTTTGAATCTGCAACTGCTTGTTTGTCTGGTTTTCCTGTTTAGCTACTTTTAGCTTTTCCTCGGCTTCAACAACTTTCTGGCGGTTACGTGCTAAAGTGAGTTCCTGTTTTTGAATTTGCAACTGCTGGTTAGCCAGGATAGTTTGGCGCTCGGGGTTACGCAGAATAATCAGCGGCTGACCGGACTTGACTTGGTCTCCAAGCCGCACTAGCACCTGCTCAACTGCGCCTTCTGCTGGAGACTTGAGGGTCTGTTGACCACGCAGTTCAAGGGTGCCGCTCTCATTGATTGTAGTTTCAATGTTGCCGCGTTCTACGGTGACAACAGGCAGCACCACCGATTCTGCAGGTCGATTCCGAGTCTGGATGTAGACCAGCCAGCCCCCGGTGCTAACCAGAGCCAAAACTCCTGACCAGGCTAACCATTGAACTCCAGATTTGAATGTCTTTAGAGTTGGCATTGAGATAAGCACGCTGCCAGTCAATGAAGTTACTTGTGATGGAATTAGCTACTTTATTGTCTAATCCCTCTTCAATATTTTGATATTGAATCTAGAAATTCAAGGATTTGAAACTTATTTTTTATGCATAACTCAAGTAATTATGTTTTTTATTTTAAGCTTTCATATTTAAAAACAAAGGTACTTTTATCTTGCAAATCACAGTGTAGTGATGCGCTCAACTATTCACACGGGCTATATCTTTGATTGTAGATGCTGCCTTGTCACAGCCTCAACATCTGATAAAGCGACACAGGTGACTGCTACCAAGACTAATGTGAATTTTTGTAACGAGTTGCACAATTCCTGGACTTTTGATTCCGAGAAGTAGGCAGAGGTTCGCTGCGGAGCATTCAAACGAACTTCCAACACCGTCAATTCTACCAGGAGGAATTGCTGTGGAAAACCAAAGTCTTTACCTAACACCTAGAGAGCGCAAGCTGCTGCTGAAAAGCCTAGAAGCCGAGTTACGTCCAGAATATCGCCGTCGTATTGAAATCATGCTACTAACAGATGCGGGTCAATCTCAAGCACAAATCTGTGAAGCACTGTTGTGCGCTCAAGAAACTGCACGGTACTGGATTGCTATGGCACAGACAGGTCAGGCTCATAACTGGGGCGATCGCCCGATGGGACGCCCCAAGACTGTGAATGAGCAATATCTCGCTCGGTTGAAAGAACTGGCGAGCCATAGTCCGCGTGAGTATGGCTATCCATTTAAACGCTGGACAGCGCAATAGTTAAGCAAGCATCTGGTGAAACAATTGGGAATTAAGGTTAGCGCTTGCCACATTAACCGCCTGCTCAAGGAGATGGGGCTTTCCACTTGACTGAAAGACAACACAATTGAGAAAGAAACCTCTAGCCAACACAATTGCGGCAGGGTGTGGTCAAAACCTCTTGCTGAATGTAAATATTTGTAACAAATACTCTGGTTTTGCGTAAAATGTTTAAAACGAGTGCGAGAAGGAGTTAGAGGTTCACTTCAGCTCTTGAACAAGGTTTGGAGTTTCAAGTAATGACCAAAGATGAACTTGATTCGTATCTGCTACAGCTTGCTTGTGTTGCACAGCGACACCCGCCGCATTCTCAGGAACGGCAAATCGCTTTAACAAAGCTAATTCACAGCATTGTGCGCTTTGGCAATCTTTGGTATCCATCCAAAAGTCAATTTTTCAGCAATGTTCAAGATATTTACAATGAAGCACGTCAGGAACTTTTTCTTTATATTTGTCAAAATATTGACAAGTACGACCCGGAACGCGGTACGGTTTTGGTATGGGTCAATGTTCTTTTGGAACGACGATTTTTTAAAGATACTCTTCGTAAAAACCTCAGTCATAGTTCTGTGACAAAAATGACTCTTACAGACCTAGACAATCTTGCCTTACCTGAAGAATCAAAAGACCTCACAGAAATCGTTAAGGAATGTATAGAATCAGACCCAGAAGACATTTTTAAAAATGAGTATATGGAGCAATGTCCCCAAGCAACGTTTCAAGCATTAGCTATGCTCAGAATGTCTGGGAAATCATGGAAAGAGATTTCAGCAGAATTTGAAATGAAAGTTCCTACAGTCAGCAGCTTCTATTACAGATGTCTAAAAAAGCTTTCTCCTAAGTTAAAAGAATACTGTGAAAATCAGGTATATTAAGGAATAGGTATACAAATGAGAGGAAATTTATCAGAATCTTTAACCTTTACGGTACCGATAAGCTTAGAAGCTCACGCACTTGCAGAACGTTTCCGAAACAAACACAGGAATCCTCAGAAAGCCAAACAGGTTTATCTCAATACTTTGGCAGTATTTGCTGTTCAATTTTATTTGCGTTGTATGGGAATTAAAACTTCTTGGCAAGGAAGTTTAAGTTGGAACCCTCTCATACAAACTCTTATGGATATTGCTGATTTAGAAGTTATCGGTTTCGGTAAAATAGAATGTCTTGCGGTGTTACCTAACGAGCAAGTTCTTCATATTCTTCCAGAAGTTTCCTCAGATAGAATTGGCTATGTAGCTGTACAGTTTGAATCATCGCTTGAAGAAGCAACACTACTGGGATTTGTTAAAACAGTTCCTGAAAATGGTGAGTTACTTATAAGTCAGTTAAACTCGCTTGAAGATTTGCTTATACACCTGAACAAACCAATTGAAAAAATTGAACAGCCAATTCACTTGAGCCAGTGGTTGATGAATGTTGTTGATGCTGGTTGGCAAACTATAGAATCGCTTTTGAATCCGCAACAATCAGAACTAGTTTTTAGATTTCGAGGAACTGAACACACTTTAGTTCACGCAGAAAATTCAACATCTAGTCTACAGAAAGGCAAACTCCTAGACTTAGGACGAGATTCCAAAAGTCAAATCATCGCTTTAGTGGTAGGACTGATCTCAGTCTCAAGAGAAGAAATAAATGTCGGTGTAAAAGTGTACCCAACAGGTGGTAAAAATTATTTACCAAAAGAACTTGAACTGATAGTATTGGATGAAGCAGGGATACCCGTGATGCAGGCAACCGCGAGAAACACAAAGAGTATTCAATTAAACTTTAGTAGCGAAATTGGAGAACGTTTTAGTGTTAAAGTTGCTTTAGGTGATGTCAGCTTTACAGAGCTTTTTCTAACCTAAAGATCACTATACAAAATGACTTGTGCTTTTTGCAAGAACTATGTTTAAATCATTAAGGATTTGACGAAGTGTCAAAATACATTACAATTTTTTAATGTTATTTTGACACTTCAAAATCCCAAATTTCAAATGGGTCTATGGCGAAGTTAGTTGTTCTGAAGTTTTATGGTGATTTAGAATACCAGGGATTTCGGGTGACGCTGGAGATTGGCTCAGATTTTGCTCCCCCAGAAATAGAAATCTCTGGCAAATTACCACCATGTCTCGACTTGGCTACCTACCTATGCCAGTGGCAACACAAGTATCGCAGTTTAGGAATGCCAAGTCGCATCAAGCCACAAGAAATTATTTACGATGGTTCTATCACAACACGAATTTCAGAATGCCGCCAAAAAACTAAAGTATTAATTGACTACTTACAAAGATGGTTTGATTCTCAGGAATTTCGCTGTATAAACAACACATTACGCGAGGAATTAAAACGAAACGAAGCTATTCGAGTACTCATTCGCACAGATAATCCGGAATTACAGAGAATTCCTTGGCATTTGTGGGATTTCTTTGGTAGATATTCGTTAGCAGAATTTGCCTTAACTACAACAGCATCACAAACCCCTCCAAAACCACCGCGTAAACCCAAAGTAAGAGTTTTGGCGATTTTGGGAAATAGTAATGGAATTGATGTTCAAATAGACCGTCAGTTGTTAGAAAATTTACCAAATGCTGAAACAGTTTTTCTGGTAGAACCACAGCGCAAAGAGCTAAACAATTATCTTTGGCAGCAGTGGGATATTTTATTTTTCGCCGGACATAGTGAAACTGCTGATAATACTGGTCGGATTTATATCAATAAAACGGATAGCTTAACAATAGAAGAGTTAGAGTTTGGTTTAAAAAGAGCGATCGCACAAGGTTTACAGCTAGCAATTTTTAACTCCTGTGATGGTTTAGGATTAGCATGGCAGTTCGCTTCTTTAAATATCCCGCAAATGATTGTCATGCGGGAACCCGTACCAGATGAAGTGGCACAGGAATTTTTAAAGCATTTTCTGGTCGCTTTTTCAAGTGGTAAGTCTTTATATCTGGCTTCACGGGAAGCAAGAGAAAAGTTGCAAGGCTTGGAGGATAAATTTCCGAATGCGACTTGGTTACCAGTCTTAATCCAAAATCCCAGAGTTGTCCCCCTGACTTGGCGAGAATTAAGCACTCAAAAAAGCGATTCATTACGTCAACTTCTGACTGTGCTTATGGCGAGTGTCCTTGTCACAAGTATAGTCATGGGAGTGCGCTATTTCGGAATGCTACAACCGTGGGAATTGCAAGCTTACGACCATCTTATGCAACTGCGACCCCGAATTGAAAGCTCAGATCCACGTCTAATGATAGTTACTGTTGATGAAGCAGATATTCGTTATCAGAACCAGAAGGGGATGAAAAGGACAGGATCGCTTTCGGATAAAGCACTTGCTCAATTGCTGCAAAAACTTGAGCAGTATCAACCAAAAACTATTGGTATAGATATTTATCGGGATTTCTCTGTAGACCCCAACTATGCAGATTTAATCACTCGCCTAAAGCAGGATGACCGTATTTTTGCAGTGTGCAAAATTCCTGCTGATGCTGATGACGCACCTGATGGTATTCACCCTCCTGAGGAAGTTCCAGAAGAACGCCAGAGTTTTAGTGATTTTGTGGCAGATTCTGATGAAGTCGCACGTCGCCAGTTATTGTATCTCACCCCTCCGGCAAAGTCTCCTTGTCAGGCAGAGAATGCTTTGAGCCTTCAGCTTGCACGTCACTATTTGCTTGACCAAGGTATCAAAGCAGATATGACCCCACAAGGGGACTTAAAAATTGGCAAAGTTTTGTTTAAACCATTAAAGGAACACACTAGCGGTTACCAAGCAGTGGATGCATCAGCAGGATATCAAGTGGTGCTGAATTATCGTTCGCTGCGTCCTCAAGAAAACATTGGTGAGACTGTATCTCTTAGAGATATACTTAGCGGCAATAGCCAAATTAACTCAAAGTTATTAAAAAATCGTATTGTCCTTATTGGCGTTACAGCCCCAAGCACTTCTGATTATTGGAAAACTCCTTCCCACAACAAGAAAATACCAGGAGTGTTCGTGCAGGCGCAGATGATAAGCCATATCCTCAGTGCTGTTGAGGATGGTAGACAAGTTTTGTGGTGGTGGTCTGGGTGGGTGGAAGTACTCTGGGTTTGGATATGGTCGTTGCTAGGAGGAATGATAGCTAGGTGCTACTCAAAGCCAGAGTACCTTGGGTTGGCGGTAGCAGCAGCGCTATCAATATTATTTGGAATTTGTTTTGTCATCTTTACACAAGCTGGATGGATACCACTAATTCCGCCTGCTTTGACATTAATATTAACAGCTATGGCTGTAGTGTGGAAAATACGAGGATAAAATTCCGGAATACAGGTATTGCATCTTGATGTTATATAGTAACATCGGCATATGGATATTTAATTATGAAACTTGCTGGCGTTATCCCTGTGATACTCCTTTGTCTTGTGAGTTACTCTCCACAAGTGCAACCACAGGTTGCTCAACCAGTCAAGAATAAGAATGCAAATACACAGAACCGCCTTGAGAAATTGAACTTTCCACGTAGTGGCGCACCTGTCGGTCGCCGCCAAGGAGGGGCAAGACGTAATGGCTGTCCAGACTTGAAACAGCCCGTGACTGCATTAGTTCCAGGTGAGGGAACTGTCAATGAAGCGATATCTTTCTTATCATTAACAGTCTCCGAGTATCCAACCTTTTGGGTTTATCTTCCCGACTTACCCACTAACTTGCGTTCTGGAGAGTTTGTGTTTCAGGACGAGAGGGGTAAAAATATCTACAAGACACCTTTGAAGCTGCCTGATAGGTCTGGTATCATTGGCATTACTCTGCCACAAAATCCGCAATATGCGCTCAAGCAAGACAATAAGTATCAATGGTACTTCAAAGTTTATTGTGGCAACCCGGAAAACGCATCTGATTACTATTACGTAAAAGCATGGGTGCAAAAAGTTGCGCTCACCCCGAATCTTGAAAGTCAGTTAAAGGCGGCAAAACCAAAAGAATACACTGCTTATGCTGTTAATGAGATTTGGCAGGATGCTGTTACGAATTTAGCTGATATGCGTCGTACTAATTCAGGTTCATCCGTGCTTGCACAGGATTGGACTGATTTGTTAAAAGCCGTTGGTTTGGAAGAGTTTGCTACTGCGCCGATTGTTGGGCGTTATGGTATGGAAAGATAATCGTGATTTTGCACTCATGTAGATAAACAGAGTGTTATAATTTTGATAGAGAAAATGTTGTAGCATTAACCTATCATAAGTACAGCCCACCATAAATGAGGTACGGAATTCGCTGCTTAAATGAACTTCGTTCAAAGTCATCAGAATTTTGATTTCCAACCCCTTTTTGTGGTGAGGTGTAATAAGTATTTTATCAATTAGAACCAAGCACTTAACAGGGCGCTGACTTAACCACAACTTATTAAAGAGCCATATTTGAGATGAATCGATATTGGCAGGGTTGGTGTTGGAGGTTGGCGTTAGAGAATTTGTTAGTGGTGGGGGGGCGATAAGCCAGAGGCTTGACGCAGAGCGTATCGCGCAGTTTTGTACCTTAACCCAGTTCACCTCCAATGCTAGTCAAGATAAACAAATCTCAAATCTCTCTCTACACATCAAGTAACTCTAACGGAGTTGAATCACTAATTAATCAGGGAGTAATGAACGTGGAAACTATTAAAGGCACTTCTGGAAACGATAACCTAAACTATAGTGTACGAAAAGATGACCTATTAATATACGGCTTACAAGGCAATGACACTATCACAGGTGGATCGGGGGACGATACCTTAGCTGGGGAATTTGGCGATGACATTCTCACTGGTGGTGCGGGTCGTGATATCTTTGAACTTTATTACTCAGGTGGCGGTATCGATCGCATTACAGACTTCAAACCTGGTGAGGATCTTATTGTTGTTAGGACTGCCCCGCATAATAGCAAGGATGATAATGATAATTATCAGCGATTATTGTCCGTAACCAAAGATGTACTGAATGAAGGTGTTGCCATCAACTCTACTCAGTTTACAACTCCTCCACTAAACATTGGCTCGAGTAAAAGCGTTGTGCAAGTTAATAATGGCAGTTTAACGTACCATACAGACACTGGTGCTCTATTTTATGATACGCAGCAGATAGCCTTGCTAGCTCCTAAGCTTGGCTGGGGTGATATTACTTCTTCTATCGTGACTACAACAAGCCCAGTTTAAGTACTTTCAAGGGCTAGGAGATAAATTCTGTGACATCAAGAAGTTGGCTCACTCAGGCTTACCAGTTAGGATTGTCAGGCTTGCTGATTCTAGTTGGGTTGCTCCCAGGAAAAGGGGGCGATAGCACCTTAGCTCAGGTAACAGCCGATCCCTCTTTGGGAACTCAAGTTACAATCAACGGTACTACCCTGGAAATCACGGAGGGTAAAACCGTTGGCAATACAAATCTATTCCATAGTTTCAGCAACTTTAGTGTTAAGAATGCCGAGGTAGCCAGTTTTCTTAATGCCTCTAACATCAAAAATATTTTGGTACGAGTTACAGGGGGAAACGCCTCTGACATCCAGGGAACACTTCAGGCGAAGGGTAAAGCTAATCTCTTTCTCATAAACCCCAGTGGTATCTTATTTGGTCGGGATGCCCAATTAAGGATTGGCGGTTCATTTATAGCAACAACAGCCAATGCTATCCAGTTTCCTGGCGGTGGAGAATTCTCTATGACTTCACCCGTCAATCCGCTTAACCCCTTGCTGACAGTAAATCCCTCCGCATTTCTATTCAATCAAATTCCATCTGGATCTACTAGCTCGATTCAAGTAAATAGAGCTAGTAGATTATCTGTTCCTCAAGGTCAGAGTTTACTGCTAGTGGGCGGCGATGTGAAGTTGGACAGAGCGATACTACAGGCAGAAGGTGGTCGAATTGAATTAGGAGGATTAGCAGGAGTAGGAACAGTAGGGTTAAACATTGATAGTAGCAATGGTCGCAACAATTTCCGCCTAGATTTTCCCCAAGGAGTGCAACGAGCAGATGTCTCTCTCACCAATGCAACTAGAGTAACCGCTACTGGCACAGGCGGAGGCAGTATTCAGCTTTCAGGCAAGCGTATCATACTTACCAATCGTTCAAATGTTACGGTTAATAACCTCGGCTCAGAACCCGGAGGAACATTAGTGGTGAACGCATCAGAGTTGGTAGAACTTTTGGAACGAAGCCGTCTGTTGGCTGAGACACTAGGATCTGGAAATGCTGGTGAATTGAGGATTGAAACTGGGCAGTTGATTCTTCAGGATGGAGCACAAGTCTCTGCTGTCACTCGTAACAAGGGACGGGGAGGAACTTTGTCCGTGAATGCAAGGGACTCTATCCAAGTTATTGGAATATCGGCTGAAGAACGCAGTGGCTTGTTTACTTCAACAAGAGCGTCTGGAGATGCCGGAGACATAAGGATTGAAACAGGACAGCTGATTGTTCGGGATGGAGGACAGATAGCAGCTAGTGCTCGTATGCGTAGCCAGGGCAAAGGGGGAACGATTGACGTACGCGCCTCTGACAAAGTGGAACTGAGCGGAACGGCACCAAATGATGGCGAACCCAGTGGCTTGTTTGCTCGATCTCTAAGTAGCGGTGTTGCTGGAGACATAAGCATTGCTACTGGACAGTTGATAGTTCGGGATAAAGCTCAAGTCACTGTAAGTGCGGTAAACTCAGGGAATGCAGGCAACCTTCAGATTACATCTCCCTCGATCCGGTTAGACAACAAAGGAGCCATTGTAGCTGAAACCGCATCCGGTAAAGGTGGGAATATTACGCTGCAAGGTCTGGACTTATTGCTCATGCGCGGCAACAGTCAGATATCTACTACAGCAGGTAAAGCTGGTGGTGGTGGTGATGGTGGCAACATCATTATCAATGTCCCCAAAGGTTTCATCGTTGCCAGACCCGGTGAAAACAGTGACATCACCGCTAATGCCTTTGAGGGCAGTGGTGGCAGAGTCACAATTAACGCTACTGATATTTTTGGAATCGCACCCCTCAATAGCCAAGAACTTAAGAGATTGCGTCCTGACGATTCAGACCCCACTAAATTACAGACAAACGACATCACTGCTATCTCGCAAACAAACCCTTCTTTAAGTGGCACTATAGAAATCAACACACCCGATGTAGACCTCAACACCGGCTTAGTCACCTTACCATCAGTACCAGTTGACACCAAACTCGCCCAAAGCTGCAACTCCCCCAACTACGCCCAAAGCAGTTTTATCATCACCGGGCGCGGCGGCTTACCTCCAAACCCCAAAGACATTCTCACACCTGACGCCGTGCAAGTAGATTGGGTGACTCTCAACCCAAACAGTGACAAGAGCAACACTCCATCTGTTTCCACACCAACAAAGCCTACGCCAGAACCCATAGTTGAAGCAACTGGGTGGGTGTTCAACGCTAAAGGCGAGGTAGTCTTCACAGCTGATGCACCCACCACCACGCCTCGCAGTTCTTGGAACAAGCCCGCTAAGTGTCGTACTTAAATTTTCCTTTCATGAACTTTTGTTAAGAAATAGAAGTTTTTGCATAAAACTCGTGTATTAAGAAACCGAGAAGCAAACAGAGGTACTTTGAGTAGCACTAGATGTGGTTTACTTTGTACTAGTGCCATAACCATTGTTTAGCAACGCCAAACGCTTGGGGGGAGTGCAATGTCCGGAATGATTACTCGTTGGGGTTGGTTCTTAGGTATTGCCATAGGTGGTGCGTATGCTTTCTTTGCAAATTGTGCTCTTGCCCAAATCACTCCAGACGGCACTTTACCTAATAACTCCAACGTCACAGAGTCGGGGAACACCAGCGTTATCACTGGAGGAACGCAAGCCGGAAGCAACTTGTTCCACAGTTTTAAGGAGTTCTCTGTTCAAACTGGTGGCGCTGCTTTCTTTAACAATGCTGCGGATGTTCAAAATATCATTAGTCGGGTAACGGGTGGCTCAGTATCTAATATCGATGGGTTAATTAAAGCTAACGGGACAGCTAACGTGTTTATAATTAATCCCAATGGGATTATTTTTGGTCCCAATGCCAGTTTAAATATTGGAGGTTCGTTTATTGGTAGCACTGCCAGCAGTATAAATTTTGCCGATGGTACTAAATTCAGTGCCACTCCATCACCAGATAAACCCCTATTGACGATAACTGCACCTATTGGACTCGGTCTGGGCACAAATCCAGGGGAAATTAAGGTACAAGGACTTGGGCACGAATTTGCATATGATTCGGCTATTATCAAGTATAGTTTTGCTGCTGATCCAGGAAAACCCCGTCCTCGTCTTAACAGTAGCGTTCCGGGATTGGAGGTAGAGTCGGGGAAAACTTTAGCTCTGGTGGGGGGTAAAGTATCTGTTGAGGGTGGTGTTCTCAAGTCACCAGCAGGACGGATTGAAATCGGCAGTGTTGGCAGCAACGGGGCTGTGAGTCTCGTCTCGGTACCAGAAGGTTGGAAGCTGGGTTATGAAGCCGCTCCCAGTTTTGCAGACATCCAATTCTCTGGGAAATCGTTCGTAAGTACTACAGGAGTGGGCGGTGGTGCCATTGCGATCGCCGGTAAAAACATCAATTTCACCGAACAGTCCATTCTACGAGCTGATACGCTTGGTGACAGAAATGGAGGAGAAATCAGCTTTGTCGGCAAAGAAATAGTTATCAATCAGTCCGATATCAGCTCTAATAGTTTCAGTTCGGGGAATACCGGACAAATAATAGTGGTTGCTAACAACTCTATCAGGCTTGAGAATAAGTCTGGTTTGGGTACTCGCGTACAAGAAACGGGAAAAGCTGGAGACATTACCTTACAAGCTGATTCTATTTTTATCGGTAACTACAGTGGTCTAAGCAGTAATACTGATGGTGCAGGTAACGCCGGACGGATGGAAGTTAAAGCTAATTCTTTAGTGATTGAAGACGGATATGGTTTGGTTAACGGTACGGGGAACGATAGCACAGGTAACGGTGGAGAAGTCAACATTAATGTCGCAGGTCCTATGGAGCTACGGGCTTCAAGTATAGATACTTACTCTTTTGGTCAGGGTAACGCTGGAAAAATCGACATGAGCGCAAATTCTTTGCGGATTGAAGGCGGAGGGGCGATCGTTAGTCGTACAGAGAAAAATAGTACAGGTAAAGCCGGAGAAATCAACATTAATGTCGCAGGTCCTATGGTGGGAAATCGAGCAGGTATAGTGACCAATACCCAGACGGGTAACGCTGCAAAAATCAGCATTACTGCAAATTCCTTGTTGATAGAAAATTCGGGAGTCTATAGTCGTACGTTTATCACAGGTAACGCCGGAGAAATCAACATTAATGTCGCAGGTTCTTTTGAGAGCAAGTCTTCAGGTATATATACTGACGTTTATGGCACGACGGGTGACGCTGGAAAAATCAACATCTATGCAAATTCCTTGCTGCTTGACAGTTCGCGGATCAATAGCCAGGCGCTTCAAGAATATAGCACAGGTAACGCCGGAGAAATCAACATTAATGTCGCAGAGCGTATGGTGTTACGGAACCCTAAAGGTATTTTTACTAACTCCGTTGGTAAGGGTGACGCAGGAAAAATCAGCATCTACGCAAATTCTTTTGAGCTTGAAAATTCGCCCATCAATAGCAGTACAAGTAACACCACAGGTAAAGCCGGAGAAATCAACATTAATGTCGCAGGTCCTATGGTGATAAACACAGCAGATATCAGTACCAACACCTTGGGCACGGGTAATGCTGGACAAATTACAGTTACTGCTGAATCTTTGAAAATTAATCGTGGTGGAATTGTTGCAACAACCTCAGGTAGTGGCAATGCAGGAAACTTGAGTGTGCGAACAAAAACCTTGGTTATTGACAATCAAGGGAGATTAGAAGTTAAAAGTACTGGTGATGGCAATGCTGGTACTTTGAATATCGTGGCAGATACCATTCAACTTGATAATCAAAGTCGGATTAATGCAACGTCCACAACGGGTAAGGGTGGAGATCTTCGGCTACAGATAGGAAACTTACTTTTATTGCGTCGTGGAAGTTCCATCTCCACCTCTGCGGGTAATGATAACAAAGGTGGTGATGGTGGTAACATTACTATCAATGCTCCCTCGGGCTTTATCGTTACCGTCCCTAATGAGAATAGTGACATCACTGCCAATGCGTTTAGTGGCACTGGTGGGAAAATCACAATTAACGCTACTGATATTTTTGGAATCGCACCCCTCAGTAGCCAAGAACTTAAGAGATTGCGTCCTGACGATTCAGACCCCACTAAATTACAGACAAACGACATCACTGCTATCTCGCAAACAAACCCTTCTTTAAGCGGTACAGTAGAACTCAACACACCCGATATTGACTTAAACAGTGACTTAGTCAACTTACCATCAGTACCAGTTGACACCAAACTTGCCCAAGGTTGCAACTCTCCCAACTACGCGAAAAGCAGTTTCATTTACACTGGACGCGGCGGCTTACCACCTAACCCAAAAGATATTCTTACACCTGACGCCGTGCAAGTAGATTGGGTGACTCTCAACCCAAACAGTGATAAGGGCAACAGTCCATCTGTTTCCACAAATCCAACAAACCCCACGCCAGAACCCATAGTTGAAGCGACTGGGTGGGTGTTCAACGCCAAAGGAGAGGTAGTTTTCACAGCTGATGCACCCAATACCACGCCTCGCAGTTCTTGGCAAACACCAGCTAAGTGCCGTAGCTAGATTTTAGATCAACATAATTCATAACCGAGTTCAAGATGGAGGCGCTAACAGCGTTACTAGAAGGTTCAGAAGTAGAGAATGCAGTATTGCTTCTAGAATAAAAATACGTTCGCACACAAAATATGGTATTTAACAATAAATGTGTCATTAACGCCAGAACTTGAGCAGTTTGTTCAAACTCAGGTAGAAAGTGGTAGATACGCCTCTGCACAAGAAGTCGTCCTGGCGGCTTGGCATCGCTAAAATTTTAATTGATGCGATTCTACCGTACCTTAGGAGAATATTTATCATGAGTCAATATGTTTTACTTCGGATTCAAGCTATTCAAGAAGAATTAGAAGCATTAAAAAAAACTGTTATTCATCAACTTGAAGGTTCTCGAAATAAAACTCAAATCAAAGGGTTGTGGAAAGATGTTCTTGTCACTGATGAAGATTTAGAATCAGCTGAAAAAGCAGTTTTTCGGGATGTCATTCAGTGGGAAGATTAGGTGATAAATGGATACTTATGTGGTGGATACTCATGCGTTAGCTTGGTTTGTCAGTGAAGATAAACGATTATCGCCAACAGCAACACAAATTCTCTGTCAAGCTGAAACGGGAGAGGTTCAGGTTTTAATCCCTACATTAGTTCTCGCAGAACTGACTCATATAGCTCAAAAAAAGAAGATAGCGGTTACAATTGAAACATTACTTGAAAAAATTAATCAAGGAGATGGATTTAATATTGTCTCTTTTGATTTTCCTATTTTTCAGACAATGCTGCAACTACCGGAAAATTGGGATATTCATGATCGGATTATCGCTGCTACAGCGAGTTACTATCAAGCTATCCTGATTACGAGAGATGAAATGTTACGGGATTCTTATGAAGTTAAAACTGTTTGGGATTAAAATAAACTGCAATGCAATAAACAGTTGAAGGGATATAGGATTCCTATTTGAGTTTTGACGAAGCTAGGTACACCTTTATTTCTTCTT